>PKCT01000006.1 GCA_002862325.1 Phycisphaerae bacterium | reverse complement strand
GCCAGGATCACGTAGATCATCACGATCGCCGCCGCCAGGGCGACCGGGAGCGAGGAGAACGCGTCGTTCACATCCTGCTGACGTCCACCGGTCTTGATTTCGACGCTGGGATGCGCGGCCCTGATCTCCTCGATGCGAGGCGCCATCGCGGAGACCACCGTCTCCGGGCTGAGAAGCGGAGACACCTCGGCGGTGACCCGGACCGCGCGCTTTCGATCGATCCGCTTGATGACCGACCGGGATTCCGCATCCTCCACCGTCGCGACCTCGGAAAGCGGTATCGACCGCCCGTCCCGCGTGGTGATCCACATCTGCTCGATCCCTCCGAGGGATCGTCGCGACGCCTCGTCGAAGACGACTCTGACGTCGATGTCCTCTCGATCCTGACTGAAGACGTGGGCTTCGAATCCATAGAGTCCCGCTCGGACCTGCGACGCGACTTCGCGAACCGTGAGACCGAGCGGCGCCGCCGCAGGAAGCAGGACGATGCGCAGTTCCCGCTGCCCCACCTCGTCGTCGTCCGCGATCCCGAAGACCCCCTGGAACTCCGCAAGCAGGGACTTGATCTGCTTGACCGCCGTATCCGCCGCGACGTCGTCGTCGCCGACGATCTCGAAGGTGATCGCAGGACCACCCGGACCGCCGTCGATCTCCCGCCACGCCACCCGCTCCGTCTCCGAAAGGTCGCCGGCGGCTTCGCGTATGGCTTCGATGATGACCGGACTCGGCCGATCGCGCGATTCGATCGGTGAGAGTTCGAAGAAGATCTGCGCGATCGAGGAGGAGGTCGGATCCGAGAGTCCGGTGTTGATGTCGAAACTCTGCCCCGCCGAGAAACTGGTGTAGACCACCTCGGGCTGGTTCCTCGCCGCCGCTTCGATCCTCGAGGCGATCCTTCGCGTCGCCTCCAGATCGGTGCCGGGCGGCATTCGAACGTCCACCACGACGTTCTCGGTGTCGTCGGTCGGAAGGAAGATGAACTCCACCCGTCCACCGAACACCATGCCGAGGGAGACCGCGAGAACCGAGAGCGCGATCGACGTCGCGATCCAGCGATAGCGCACGCTCAGGGCGGCCAGGACGCCGTACCGCTCGATGAGCGGCTCCATGATCCGACGATCTCGCCATGCCGCGAACCGGTCCGCGGCCGCAAAGATCCCGCGCGTCGCCCCCTTCCGGATCCCGCGGAGGGCGTGGACCATGTGCGAAGGCAGGATCATCATCGATTCGAGCAGACTGATCGACAGCGCGCAGAAGACCACCATCGGGAGTGCACCGAGCAGCTTGCCCATGTTCCCCTTCAGGAACACCAGCGGCATGAAGGCGACGATCGTGGTGAGCACGGTGCCCACAACGGGCCAGAAGACCTGCTCGCCCCCGCGGGTCGCGGCCTCTTCCGGCTCCTCGCCGAGTTGCCCTCTCGATGCGATGTTCTCGGCCACCACAATCGCGTCGTCGGTCAACATGCCGAGCGTGACCAGAAGACCGAACATGGTCAGCAGATTCAACGTCACCCCGAACCCGAGCATCGCGAGAAGGGTTCCGCACAGCGCCGTGAAGAGCCCCACCATCACCCAGAACGCGACGCGAAGATTGAGTACCAGGAGGAGGGCGATGAAGACGAGGATTCCGCCCTGGAACGCGTTGCGGGACAAAAGCTCGAGTCGTCCCTGGATGAAGCGGGAAAGATCGTTGTGGACGACCAGTTCGGCGGGGAGCGGCTCGACCGAGTTCAAGCCGAGCTGGTACGCCTCCCAGCTCGGCGTCTCGAGCCAGGATTCCCAGATCCCCCCGGGAAAGGATTCGAGGCGTCGTCCGGCCACGTAGGCGTAGGCCATATCCGCGATCGCCACTGCGTCCTGCTTGCCGGTCTTGAAGACGGTGATGCTCGCCGCCCGCTCCCCCGCGAAGATCTCCTCGATGGGAATGTCGACGAATCGATCCTTCACCGTGGCCAGATCGCCGACCCGGAGCGCACCACCATCGGGCAAGGCCCGCACCACGATCGATTCGATCGCCTCGGCCTGTTCGTCGATCCCCATGGTCCGGACGCTGACGTTTCCACCCCGGCCTCGGACCGTTCCGCTGGGCAGTTCAACCATCCAGGCGTTGATCGCGTCCGAGACCGCGGTGATCGGAATGCCGTGCTCGATCAGACGGGCCGGCAGGACCTCGACCCGCACCTCGTAGTCCCGGAGGCCGGAGATCTGCAGCGAGCCCATGCCCGGAAGCGACTCGAGGTCGTCCGCGATCCCGCGAAGCCCGCGCTTGATCGTCCGTTCGTCGGTATCGCCGAAGAGCGTGAGGATCACCACCGGCAGGTTGGGTTCGAATTCGATCACGCGAATCCGCTCCGCCTCCTGTGGAAGATCGGTGAGACGTTCGATCACCCGTTCGACGTCCTCCACGCCCTCCTGGACGTCGATGCCCTCCCGGAACTTGACGACGATCACACCGGTCCCCTCGGTGATCGTGGTCTCCATGCGACGAACATCCTCGATCGATCCGATCGCGTCCTCGACCTTGCGAGCCATCGATTGTTCGAGCTCCCGCGGCGTGGCGCCGGGGTACACGAGTTCGACCCGAGCCGCCTCGGGATTGATCTCGGGAAAGAACTCACGACGCAGGGACAGTCCGGACCAGATCCCACCGATGATCAGGACCGCCATCAGAAGGTTGGCTGGAACGGGCCGGCGAACACCGAACGAAGGAAGGCTCATGGAGTCGAATCCGGTGCCACCGGAAACCGCGGCGAGACCCGGGTCCCCGCTTCAAGCTCCCGTCCCCCGTCGACCACGAGCACCGTACCCTCAGGAAGCCGTTCTTCAATCGCCAGCCACTGGCGATCGGGCAGCCCGGACCCGGGCCTGGAATCGTTGAGGGGAAACGCGACGGTGATCGGCATCATCCGGATGCGTCCATCCTCGATCAGCATCACCCGCTGATTCCGCACCGCACGGCGAGGCACGATCGTCCGCGACCGTTCGATCGACTCGGCGACCTCTCCGGTGAGGAACGTACCGGGTACGAAACCCGCTTCGAGGCCATGGACGTCGGCGAACACAGTCATGGTCCTGGTCGCGGGATCGTCCTCCGGCGCGACTCTCAGGATTCGCGTCGTTTCGGAGGTCGAATCCCCCGCCCGGGCGACCACGACCTCGTCGCCGACCGCGACCCTTCCGCGGGCCGAGGCGGGGATGCGAAGAGGGACTTCGACCCGATCGGGGTCGAACATCCGTACGACCGGCATCCCCGGCGACACCTGTTCCCCCACTTCGACCAGAACGTCGGCAACGACACCGTCGTACGGCGCTCGGACACGGCAACGCTCGAACTGCGACTGGGCGAGGGCCCGAGCGGCGACGAGTCGCTCCCGTTCCGCCTCGGTGGCGCGGATCTGGGCCGGGAGTGTCCCTTCGATCTCCTCGATCAGCAGCATCCCCCTCCGAGCCGACAGCACCGCCTGTTCGGCGGCGTCGACCTCCCGAGGTAGGGCCGCTCCGCGGCCGCGGGCGTCTCGAACTCGGACCAGGTCCTGTTCGGCCAGATCGACCTCGCGTCGAGCCAGTTCCGCTCGGCTGCTCAGCAGCCCGAGCTGTACGCGAAGCCGTTCGAGCTCCGAATCGAGCTGGGCGACGGACTCATCGTTCATGGCGACCTGACGGCGGAAATCTTCGTCGTCGATCCGAGCGAGCAGTTCCCCTTCGATCACGGTGCGACCGGCCGCCAGATCGAGCGGTAGTTCCGCGATGGTGGACGCGACCCTGGCTGGCACGAGGCTCATGTCGAGTGCTCGAGCGGTTCCGAACCCCTGCCATCGTCGGGCGACGGGAACGGTCTCGGCCTCGACCGCGACCACGCCGATGGTCGCTCCATCGCGGTCGAGCATCTCCGGCATCGGAGCGCTCAGAGTGAGCGCGACGGCGACGCCGATCCCGGCTGCGAGCACGAGCGTGCACGTCGCGATCCGTGTGATCACGACCACGACTGGATATCGGGATGCGGACGTTCGGGGGGCTCGTTCGGCGGGATCCATGGGGTGATGACTCCTCAAGATCGAGAATCGTACCGGCGACTCCGGATCACGTGCCGTGCGGGATCCGATCGCGACCGCTACGCTTCGCATCATGGATCAGAACGATTCAACCGAGTCGGCGGGGACCACCCTCTCCCACGAGGACATCGTCAAGGTCGCGAGGCTCTCCCGCCTCAAGCTCGACGAGGAGGCCCTCGAGGCCGCGAGGACGGATCTGAGTGCGATCCTTGGCCATGTGGCCAGGATCCGCGAAGTCGACGTCGAGGACGTCGCCCCCATGCCTCGCCCCCTCGACACCGTGAATCGACTGGCGGAGGACGAACCCGGTCCGACCCTCGACCGATCGGTCGTTCTCGACCTCGCGCCGGTCACCGAGGGCGACTTCATCGCCGTTCCCAAGGTCCTAGGGGAGGGTGGCGCCTGAGCGCCGAGTCATGACCGATCCATGCAACATCGATCGTCGGGACGACCTGACGCACCGCATCGACGCCATGCGCCGGGGTGAGACCACCGCCACCGACCGACTCGAAGCCTCCTTGACCGCGATCGACCGGCGAAACGACGAGTTGAACGCCTATCACGAGACGCTGGAGGACACCGCGAGAGCGGTGGCTTCCGAGATCGACGGCCGGATTGCACGGGGCGAGGAGGCCCGCCCACTCGCAGGCGCCATACTCGCGGTCAAGGACAACATCTGCACCACCGAGGGGCGAACCACCTGCAGCTCACGGATGCTCGAGAACTACCGATCGCCATTCGATGCCACGGTGATTCGAAGACTCCGGGATGCCGGCGCGATCCTGGTCGGAAAGACCAATCTCGACGAGTTCGCCATGGGCTCGGGAAGTGAACACTGCGCTTGGGGTCCGGTGAGAAACCCCTGGGCAACCGATCGGGTTCCGGGTGGATCCAGCGGTGGAAGCGCCGCCGCGGTCGCGGCCGATCTCTGCGATGCGGCCCTGGGAAGCGACACCGGCGGATCGATCCGGCAGCCTGCGGCGCTGTGCGGCGTCGTCGGCCTCAAGCCGACCTATGGACGAATCTCCCGCTACGGCCTCGTCGCGTTCGGCTCCAGCCTCGACCAGATCGGCCCGATCTGCAGAAGCGTGCGGGACGCGAGCCTTCTCTACTCCGTGATGGCGGGCGTGGATCCGCACGACGCGACGACGGCTGAGCTCGAAGTCGAATCCTGGAACGAGTCGATGCGACCCGCTCCGGATCAGCTCCGGATCGGCATCCCGCGAGAACAGCGAAATGCGGAACACCATCCCGGCGTGAGCGAGATGTTCGAGCGGGCCATCGACCGACTGGAGGCGGCGGGCACGTCGATCGTCGAGCTCGATCTGCCGTTGACCGATCAGGGAATCTCGACCTACTACGTCATCGCCCCCGCGGAGGCCAGCAGCAATCTCGGTCGCTACGACGGCATCAGGTACGGACACCGCGCGAAACCGATGCCCGGGGAGGGACTCGAAGAGCTCTACGCGCGAACCCGCACCGAAGGCTTCGGCCCCGAAGTCCGGCGTCGAATCATGCTCGGAACCTACGTGCTCAGCGCCGGCTACTACGACGCGTACTACAAGCGGGCACTCCAGGTCCGCCGGTTGATACGCGAGGAGTACGATCGCGCGTTCGAGCAGTGCGATCTCCTGCTTGGGCCGACCACGCCCGGTCCTGCATTCCGCATCGGTGCGGAAAGGGATCCGGTCAGCGAGTACCTCAACGACGTGTACACGGTCAACGCGAACATCGCCGGCATTCCCGCACTTTCGATACCCGCGGGATCAACCGAGGTCGATGGCGTGGGACTTCCGATCGGCGTCCATCTGCAGGCACCGCCGTTCGCCGAGTCGCGACTCTTCGGCGCCGGCTCGACGATCGAATCGATCCTCGCCGACTGAATAGAACGCGTCAGCGAGTCACTCCGGCTCGGGGACCGCTCCCCAGGCACGAAGGGCCGCGTCCAGCGCCCGCCCCAACGCATCGCCGCGCCGATCGTCTCCAAACAGGCCCGCACTGACCGTCCAGGAGACCATCTTCGGTGGAGGCTCTCGTCGGATGACGATGTCGACCTCCTGCTCGTCGAGCATCAGAACCGTGTAGCGATACCGGTCGGGTACGAACTCGACCTGCCCGACGACGCCTTGGGCGGATTGGATCTCGTCTCGCACAATCGTCTCGGCGCGCTCGGAGTCGCACGCCGCGTCGAGCGCATCGAGCCTTTGCTGAATCGCGATCGTCAACGCGGCTCGTGCGTGCGCGACGTCGGTGCCCGCCACGTCGTAGGTCACCGACGCCAATGGACCAAGCCCGCGGAGCTTCACGACCGCCACCGAGCCACGCCCGAGACTGTCCACGTAGTCGACGCGAACCTCGGCCGGCAGCATTCCTCCACGCAGCACCGCCATCTCTACCTTCGGAGCCGCGTTGATGATCGCTCTGGGTACGTCTTCGAACCGAATGCCACAGGTCGCAGGTCGAAGAGGGGCGACCGGCTCCCCGACCATCTCGCGGAAGATGATCTGAACCTCCTGCTGCTGCCGTTGGTCCAGCGTGATCGAGGCCCAACGGTCGTCTTCGCCCGCGACCCCTCGAGCTCCGCCGGACGTGGTGCCGAACACCTCGTTGCTGGCCGCGATCGATTTCGGTGTCGTGTCCGCGCATCCAGCGGCGGCCGAGACCAACGCCCCGAAAATGAGGAATCGAGCGATCTGCTTCATGACCCGGCATGCTACCGCCCGCCTCGGCGGCCACGGCCAGCAGCGTCCTATAATAAAACACCTTCAGACTCTTGCAGTCCGAACATTTTGTCGAGCCACGAGAAGATCTCCGACGTATTGGGAGTTTGGTCGACGCGGGTAGGATGCCTTCTTCGAATGCTGGCGTGTCCACGACCCCACCGGGTGATCCGACAGAGGAGACTCCGACATCTTCGCCAGACTCTTCAAGTCCCGGAATTCCAGACGACGGCGCATCGCCGCCGCATTGAGGCCGAAGCCACCTTCGCTCACGGAGATCGTGCGCCAACCGCTGTTCCTCAACGGCGGGATCGCGGTCCTGGTCACCGCATGCCTGCTCACGATGATGGTGGCCTGGGGACGCACCCAACCGCGAGCGTGGGTCGGTCAGGTCGCCACCGACAGCCTGGTGAATCCACGAGCCTTCAGCGTGCTCGATCTCACCGAGACGGAGCGCCGCAAGTCCGAGGCGAGACGCATCGCGCCCCGCTTCTACCAGGCGGATGGTGCCGTACTCGAGGAACTCCGGGCCAAGATCGCCGGGCTGCCGGTGGCGGTTCGGTCGGTCGTGGTCCTCGACGACATCGACGCCGAACTTCGCTCCAGATTCGACCTAAGCGATGGATCGCTCTCGATTCTCCAGCGATATGCGGGGGCGGAAGGCCCCGAACCGAGTGCGTCCTGGCGGGACTGGACGGACGAGTTCATCCGAGCGCTCTGGCGCGAAGAACCCCTGCTCGAACCACAGCAGTTCCAGAAGTTCTCGACGGTCACGAGCCGCCGGGTGATCCCCCCCGAACTGAACGCGCCGGTACTTCCCCAGGAAAACCCGTCGGACGGCAACGACGTGGCCACGACGGAATCAACACCGGTCGAGACCGAACGGGATCGAGCGATCGAGATCGCAACGGGACGGCTCGACTCCTTCAACATCGACCGGGCGGTCGATCTGGCACCGGACGCCATCGAGACCCGCGTTCGACCGGCTGTGATCAGGCTTGCACGATTCAGCGGGTTCCCACGGGACGCGGCCGCCATCGTCGCGAACGCGATCGTCTCGCGACCGACGCCGACCGCGATCTTCGCGCCCGTGGCGACCTCGGAAGCCGCCGATCTCGCGGCCGCGAGGATCGCGGCCGTGGAGATCACATACCCCGCCGGTGAAGTAATCTACGCGCGTGGCGATGTGATCTCCGCAGGAAACATCAACATCGCCCAGCAAGCCTTGCAGCACGCGTTCACCGCCCGCACGATCGAAGGCGCCTGGGGCCAGGTCCCCGGCTGGCTGCTGCTCGCCATCGTCATCGTCGTGCTCCTCGCCGGACACGGAGTCATCTTCTATCCAAGGATCGCCCGAAGCACCGCTCGACTCTCGGTCGTTCTTGCGATGCTGGTCGCCGCGACCGGCCTGGGCACCTTCTTCGCGGTCGCGTTTCCTCGCCTGAGCACCTTCGGCGGCGCGTTGTCTGTATCGATCCTGTCGATCGCCCTCGCCCTGGCGTACGACCGGCGGATCGCGATCTTCGCTTCGGTCCTGGTCGCGATCGCACTGACGGTCGCCAGCGGCGCCGCGCCTAGCACGACCATCGCACTCCTCACCACGGGAGCTGGATTCGCGGCCCTGCTCGCCTCGATCCCCAGTCGCGGCGCCTTCGTGCGGGCAAGCGTGATCTCCGGATTGATCACCTCGGTCGTGTTCCTGGCCGCCGGACTGTCGACCACGCCGCTCGGTGCGGACGGAGCCATCCTCCAGGTCGTGGCCGCCTCCGTCCTCGCGGGCGCCGGCGCGGTGACCGCGGGCTTCGTGATGCTGGGCATCATGCCGTCGATCGAACAGCTCTTCGACATCACGACCGGACTCGCACTCGCCGAACTTCGCGACACCCGACAACCGCTTCTCCGGGAACTCCAGAGTCGGGCACCGGGTACCTACAACCACTCGCTCGCGGTCGCCTCAATCGCGGAGAACGCGGCGGAGGCGATCGGCGCCGACAGCCGACTGGTCTACGTCGGCGGGCTCTATCACGACGTCGGCAAGCTCAACAAGCCTGAGTACTTCATCGAGAACCAGGGTGGCGGCGACAACAAGCACGACAAGCTGAGTCCGGCAATGAGCCTCCTCGTCATCGTCGGCCACGTGAAGGACGGACTCGAACTCGCGCAGGAGTACGGACTCCCGAAGGTGATCCGACACTTCATCGAAAGCCACCACGGGACCTCGCTGGTCGAGTACTTCTTCCACGCGGCCCGTGAACAGGCTGCGAACGAGGGAGGCGAGGTCGAGGAGTTCGACTACCGGTATCCGGGTCCCAAGCCACAGACCAGGGAGACCGCGATCCTCCTGATCTGTGATGGAATCGAGAGCGCAGCCCGCGCGATGAGCGATCCGACCCCCAGTCGAATCGAAGCGCTGGTCCGCCGGATCTCCCGTCGCCGACTCGAGGATGGACAGCTCGACGACTCCAACCTGACCTTCCGCGACCTGCACGTGATCGAGGACTCCATCATCAAGAGCCTCTGCGCGATCTACCACTCTCGGATCGCCTATCCCGGCAGTCGAGAGGAACGCGAGAGCGATCGCGACGACGTCCGGGCCCGGGCCGGCGTCGAAACCGGCTGAACCCGACGCGAAGTCGCTCAGTCGGCCTCGCTCGACCAGACGTACCGATCGAGAATGTCACGGATCGGTCGCGCCATCCCGAGGCGGCTCGCTTCGTCTCGATCGAACCAGCGTCCCGAACGCCGACGCGTCATCGCCCGATGCACCTCGATGAAGACGGTTCGATGGGTCAGCTGACGTCGCCTGGTCGCCACATGTTCGCACCGAAGAAGTTCGATCGGAAGAGCCTGCCGAAACGCCTCGAGCGTCATCGACTCCGAACTCTCGAGGCCCAGGGGCTGCCAAAGCCCACCCCAGAGACCTCCGGCTGGACGCTGTTCCAGGAGCACCCGCCCTGATCGTTCGATCAACGCGAGATGCATGTGGACGACCTGCCTGACCGGACGCACCTTCGGACGTGGAATCGCATCGGGCGTCTCGAGCCGGGCCGCCGCACACGTCTCCGCGAGCGGACACACCGCGCACGTCGGCCGACGGGGCGTGCACACCGTCGCTCCCAGTTCCATCAACCCCTCGTTGCAGAGCGACGGACTGGCCGAGGCCTGGACGAGCCCTTCCGAGAACGTCCACGCCTCCTTCAGGAGAGTCGGGTCGTCCGCGCGTCGATCGAGCCCGAGCACTCGTGAGGTCACTCTGACGACATTCCCGTCCACGATTGGCGCTCTCACCTCGAATACGATCGACGCCACCGCTCCTGCCGTGTACTTCCCGACCCCAGGCAGCGATTCGAGCGCACCGACGGTGGAGGGAACCTCCCCTCCGTGCGTCTCCACGATGCATCTGGCTGCCGCATGCAGCAACCGGGCTCGACGGTAGTAGCCCAACCCCTCCCACGCCGCGAGCACCTCGTCCTCCCCCGCATCCACCATGACACGGGGTGTGGGGAACCGATCCATGAAGTCCTCGAACCGCAGGGCGATGCGCGATACCTGAGTCTGCTGAAGCATGAGCTCGCTGACGAGACTCCGCCAGGGCGTGCGATGGCGACGCCAGGGAAGATCCCGGGCGTGGTCTCGAAACCAGCCTTCCAGAGACGAAACCCTGGATCGCATGGTTTCCAGGTCCCGATTTCCTGCCAGAGCCGGCCTCGACGCCCCCGGAGAAACTCCGGATCCGATCGGTGAATCCCCGGTCTTGATCGGATCCTCAGGACTCGAAGCCACGAATCTGCTCCTTGCAGGCCTATGGTCGGCGGGGTAGCCTCTATCGCTTCTGATGTCCTTCGGAACTGCTTCGCACCAAGGACGGCCACAAACGCATTCGCTCGCTGCGGTTCGGTGTCTCGAGACCTTCGACCGCCCCGTTTTCTTCCTTCAGAGACAGTATCGGATCAGACATGTCCAAGATGTTCTACACGATCGACGAGGCCGCCGAGAAGCTCGGAAAGACGACCGAGGAACTCATGGAGATGGCTTCTCGTGGCGAGCTCCAGACCTTCAAGCAGGACGACCAGGACATGTTCCGGGTCGAACAGATCAACACGCTCGCCGAGGACGACGACCTGGGCGACCTCTCGATCTCGCTCGAGGACAGCGCCTCCGACGTCGACCCGCTCGGACTGAGTGGATCAGCGCCCGCGATGGATCTCGACGACAGTGCAGGGGGCATCGATCTCGAGGCCTCGAGCGCCGGAGACGACTCGTCGGGCATCGCATTGGAAGACTCCGCCGCGGCGGCCGAAGACAGCTTCCTTGGCGGTAGCAGCGTCAGCGCGTTCGACGCGGGCCCCGGTGGCGACCCGGATCTTCTGGACGACGACCTCTCCCTCGAGACCGTCGGCAGCGGCAGCGGCCTGCTCGATCTCACCCGGGAATCGGACGATACGTCTCTGGGTGCGGAACTGCTCGACGAGGTCTACTCGAGCGACGACGACGCGATACCGGCGAGCGCCAGTGGTCTCTTCGACGCGACCGGAGCGGACAGCCAGCCGAGCGACGACGCCCAGATGGGCATGCCGGCCGGCGCGGTTCCGATGATGGTCGAGACCTACGACGGTGGCTGGTCCGGCCTCGGTGTCGGCATGGGCATCGTGGCGGTCGCGGCGCTCGCGATGGTCGGCCTCATGGTCCTGGTCACGGGAACGGGCACCCTGCCCGCACTCGCCGAGATGATGACCGGGAACATCATGGTCTGGTTCGGCGGCCTCCTCGGCGGCCTGGTCATCTTCGGAGTCCTCGGTTACTTCATCGGCAAGGCCTCGGAGTGACCGACCCCGCCCGGACACATCCGCTCCCGGGAATCGCCTGAACATGCTGCTGACTGGCTTCGGAAGACGCGAATGGGGCATCGCCACCGTCGTCGCGATCGCGATCGGCGTCCCGTGCTCCCTTCTGGGATGGTGGTGGGTCTGGATCCCCCTGGGACTCGGATGGATCACCGTGGCCGGCTTCTTCCGCGATCCACTCGGAAGGCGGCCCGAAAGCACCAATGCACTCGATCTCGTATCACCCGCGGACGGACGCATCAGTGCGATCGAACGTGTCGACGCGCACGACGCCACCGATGGCGAACCTGCGATCGTCGTCCGGATCTTCCTCAGTGTGTTGGACGTCCACCTGAATCGGGCGCCGGCGGATGTGACCGTGCGATGGATTCGCCATCGGCCGGGGCGGTATCTCGACGCCCGAACCGAGGAATCGGCGAAGGTCAACGAATCGAACCTGATCGCGCTGCAGACTCGGGACGGTCGCTTCCTTGGCGTCCGCCAGGTCTCCGGCGCCATCGCACGTCGCATCGTCTGCCCTATCGGCGAGGGCGAGACCCTGGAACGCGGGGCCCGATTCGGCATGATCAAGTTCGGATCCACCACCGAGCTGGTGGTGCCCGCGGACGACGCCACTCGCGTGAAGGTCGAGGTCGGAGACCGCGTGGTTGGCGGGGTCACGATCTTGGTTTGCCTCTCCGAACCAGGCACCCCCGGCGAATCCTAGGACTCAGGCGGCGAGATCGTCCCAGTCGGATTCTCCGTCGGCGTCGGAAGGTTCCTCCGGCCAATCCGACTCCATGCGATTGTGGATCCGAATAAGGATTGCGATCTGCTCCGCGAGCATGCCCCGAAGATCGTTCAACAGATCCGCGGTCTCGTCGGAGAAGGCGGCGTCCATCCGGCGGAAGAAGTACATCACCGCGAGACACTCACCTTCGTGATGGCATGGGATCGCGACGACGTCGAGATCCGTGTCGACCTCGGATCCGAGTTCGCAGTCGGCGACGAATTCCGATGCGTCGTCGAACCGGAGGAGTTCGGTCTCCTCCGCGATCCGCGGACACACCTCGTCGCAGAGACGCTGGAGCAGGGGTTCCACCAACCGACGGGCGTATTCGTAGTTCACGTAGGCGCCCAGTCCGAATCTCCCATCGCCACCGGCCAGAAAGACGGCCGCGTTGGTCGGGCCGGTCTTGGCCAGGAGATACTCGAGCGCGGTTCGAAGCAGGTCCTCGACATCGAGCTCCTGACGCAAGAGCGTCCTGAATTCCGTCTGCATCGAGACCCGGTCGACCAGGTTCGAATCGACATCGTGGTCGCTCTTGGCTTCGGGGATGGACTCCAGGGCCGAATCTTCGGTGACCTCCTCGATACGACGGGCGATTTCGCCCAGACGCCGATTGCGCTGATCGCGGGACCGAAGTTCGATCGTTCGCTTCGCGGCACGAGAGATCCTCGCCTGGATGTCCTTCGGCTCGAACTCGCCAGCGATGAAGTCCACGGCACCGGTGCGCATCGCCCGGGTCACCTGCTCCACCGTGGTGTCGGCGGAGACCATGACGATGCTCAGGTGGGGACGGAGTCGCTTCAGATCCTGCGCAAGGCTCTCCTCGGCACGGTCCGCCGAGAGTACCAGGACTTCGCCCCCATGCTCCACCAGCTGTTGGCGGATCGTGGCCACACCATCGAAGGCGACGCAGTCCAGATCGACCGAGGACGACAGAATGGCCGCGACCTCGCGGGTCTCCGCGTTGTCGCTGCAGACGATGACCCTCGGTGTGTCCGCTTCGACGCGGAAGGCCTCTTCGTCGAAGCCGTCGTTGATGTTCGGTTCGGTGCTCATGCTTTACCTCTCCTACCTGGCGATTCCATCCCTGGCTCTACGCCGCCTTCCTTGGCAGCACAGTCCCTTCACTCAGAGGAAAGCTGAACACCACACTTCCTCCACCCTTCCCATGATTGCGCACGATGGCGGAGCCTCCCTGCGCCTCCATGATCCGCCGGGCGACGGTCAGTCCCATTCCGGCCTTTCGACCGGCCGGCTTGAGACTGAAGAACGGATCGAACGCATGTTCGAGCGAACTTCGGCCGAAACCGGGACCATTGTCCTCGATCAATATGTTCCATCGGCTGTTCGCGGCATCGCTTGAACCGCGAAGTCGAATCTGGACATCTTCCTGTGCCTCGAGCGCGTTACGACATGCCTCGACCACGAGGTCGATGGTTCTCCGGACGTCCAGATCCACCTGCACGGGGTTGGAGCACCGTTCGATCTCGACCGGCCCCAGTCCGACCAGCCGTATTTGCGCCTCCTCAGCACATCGCTGGAGAAGCTCGTCGCCGTCGACTGTGGTGGGAGAGACGTCGAAGGCGGTGGCATGCTGATGCAGACCCGCGACGATCCCCGCGATTCGCTGGGCCGCCTCGAAGATCTCAGACGCCGAGCCGGTGACCGAGGGATCTCCCGACCAGCTCTTGAGTATCTGCGACCGACCCACGACCACACTGAGCGGATTGTTGATCTCATGGGCCGCCCCCGCGGTCACTTCGGCGACTCGATGGTCAGCCTCCCGCTCGATCCGAGCCTCGATGCGACGGTCGGATCGACGTTCCGCGGCCTGTCGGTGATCGGAGGCGTCCAGACGCCCTGCGACGCTCACCGCCGAGCGAACCAGGTTTTCAAGGACTCGGTGCTCCAGGTCCCCCACCGCCGGGATCTCCTCGGACGAGATCACCAGACACCCCGTGTGCTCGCCGACGATCACACGGACCGGGCCCTCGACCCAGGACGACGGCGTGGTCCCGAGGTCCACGATCTCGTCCGTCTCCCCGCGTCCGTACCAGCGATCGCCCCGTCGCCATGCGATCCTGATCCCGGCCATCGGATGTCGAGCGACGATCGCGCGGTGAATCTCGCGGATCAATGGTTCCGGTCCGGCCTCCACTCGGAGTTCGGCGAGCGTACCGAGGATGTCCCCGTCGTCGCACCGCCGGATCGAGTCCGATTGATGCGCCAGGCGTTCGAGCTCCGCGTTCGCCCGAGAGAGCGTCTTGAGCAGGAGCGTGCTCGGTGGTTCCTCTGTCAGCCCCAGGGTCGTCGCATCCTGCGACGCACGCTCGAGGGCGCGGGCCACGAGTTCGTCCCCTTCCGACTCGGTCAGTCCGAGACGCTCGAGCCGGTCGACGACCCTGGTCGCCATCGGACGCGACCGCCAGGGAGCGAAGCCGCTTCGACGCAGCAGTCCATCGGCGCACTCCACGACCTCGTCGACTCCAGCGCCCGGACGATCGTCGTCGACGACCCTCCGGGACACCAGTCGTTCGATCTCCTTGGGAAGCCCCCAGGCCAGCGCCATCCGACCTCCGACGCCCGGACCATCGAGACCGACCACGCGGAGAAGCGTCTCGTCGAGGTCCTCGACGGAGAGCGACGCCGAATCGACCAGCTTCGAGAACGGTGTCGGGATCGCGGATGCGAGTGCGAGATGGCCGAGATTGTGGAGCAGGCCGCCTAGATATGCCGCACCTGGATCGATCGAATCCACCACGCGCGAATGATCGACGATCAGACGACTCAGTGAAGCCACGAGGATCGAGTGCCTACGAAGATCTTCGAGTCGACCGTGGGTGTCCGCCTCGCCCAGGATGCCGGTGATCTCGATCGCCAGGGTGGCGGCCCGGATCTCCTGGAATCCCAGCAGTACCACCGCACGTTCGAGGGAGTCGACCTCCTCCGCGAGTCCAAGGTGACATCTCCGGCACATCGAGAGGACACGGGCCGCCATGCCGGGGTCCTGGCGGAGAATGGACACCACATCGGAAAGCGCCGTTTCCGACGACCCGGTGGCCTGGAAGAGTCGGATGGCGACCGCGCCTGGAGAGGGCAGACGGTCCAGCCGTTCAAGCACGAGATCCACTCGCTTTTGTAGGGGTTCGCCCGACATGGATGCTCCTTACGCCGCCAGCAAACGCTCCATGCGCTGCGCGAGAAGATCGGGATCGAGCGGCTTCGGCAGGAAGGCGTCCGCACCCGACGCGAAGAGATCGTCGATCTCGTTCTGCCGCACGACGCCCGAGACGATCACGATCTTGATGGAGCCAAGATCCGCATCCGCACGGATGCGTCTGCACACCTCGTTCCCATTGATGTCCGGAAGCATGTAGTCGAGCAAGATCAGATGCGGACGAAACTCGCGGGTGAGGAGTCCGGCGTCGTATCCCGTCCCCGCGGACCGGAGCTCGTAGCTCGAATCCCTTCCTAGGAATTCGGCCACCATGCGAACGATCGCCGGATCGTCGTCGACGATCAGGACGCGACGGCGCTCCACCGATCGGAGACAATTGGGAATCCCGTTCTCATCCATGAATCTGGACAGCTCGGCACGTGGAATCCGGCGAAAGCGGGATCCGGGCACTCTGAAGCCGCCGAGCCGACCCCGATCGAAGCAGCGGATGATCGTCTGCTGGCTGACCCGACAGAGTTCCGCGGCCTCACCGGTGGTGAAGATGTCCTTTTCGAACGGCGGCGGCGATTCGTCTCGTGAGTGTTCCATCGTTCCCCATCGAAGATCAGGTGCCACGGCCTCCCGAACGGGCCGCCACGTAGGCATCGGAAGCTCGCATCTCGATCTTCAGGAAGTCCGCGACCTGGGTCCGATCGCACGCTTATCGGGGGATCCTGGTCCGCCAGACCCGCACCGCTTCGGGGACCCGTGGATAGATCGGCAGGAGTTGCGCGGGATCCTCGATCCGTCGAAGGTCGGGATGACCGTCCAGGACGAGCCCGCCGAGTGCGCAAGCGGAATAGCCGGGCTCGATCACACCGATCGCCGCATCCCGGTACGCATCGCGGAGCGTGTCCCCGAGGTGCTCGTCGGCGAGCAGCAGGTCGACCTTGCTCAGATCTCCGAGAGCCTCGACGAGCCGCCCAGCCTCGGAGATCCGCCACAACTCGTCCACAGTGGCGCGTACGAAGCGCGTTCTCCAGGCAGACTCGTTCTTGGCCGCGACGCAGACGTCGACGATGCCGACCGACTCCTCCAGGCCTGGCGTCGAGGCGGTCGCGACGAGGGGCGATGGCACGGCGAACACGGGGACGCCGATCGCTTCGGCGAACATCTGTGCGAAGGCCACGCTGACTCTGACTCCCGTGAACCCACCCGGCCCCACATCAACGGCCACGCCGCGAAGATCCGAAGGTTCGAGTCCAGCCCGCTTGAGAACCGTGGCGACCGCCGGCGCGAGATCGTCCGTCTCCCGCCGGCCACCAACGACGTCGACCGACGCGTTCCGCCCGGATGAGTCGACCACCGCGACGCCGCCCGCTCGCTGGGACAGTTCGATGGACAGCACCGGCGACGGTCGCCCTTGACCGACTGGTTCGCTGGTCACATCACGACTTCCGAGTCGACCATCCGAACCGAAGATGCGCAGAGCGTTTCGGGAGTCGGCGCCGGCTCCCCCAGATCGATCGGAACGATCGTCGCGTTTCGATGGTCGCTGTTGAGCTGGATCATTCGCGGTCCGCCGATCGTGATGCCCGCCGGAACCCAGGCGTGACCGAGACAGAAGAGCTCGACCTGCCACACCGCGGCGAGCTCGAGGATCTGCTCCGGTCGATGTCGTCGACCCCACACCATCATCCAGGCGCTGCCGAAGAAGGGCGAATAGTCGCCGGGTTCTATCTCACGATGAACGAGGTCGAGATCGAACCGCGACATCATCTCCGGCCCGGGAAGGCTGTGTGCGCAGAAGACGCCCGACTCGGTCCGAACCGCGATGGGCATGGCTCGAATGAACGCATCGATCGCCATCACGACCCCGGGCGAGTGGTCGCCGAAGATCCGGCGAAGCCCGAGATCGAAACGAGTGGTCATGCACCCCCCGCTCTTGCGAATCGGTTGCCCGGCCATCTGGGCCAGCTCGTGATTCGCGAGCATCAGATGCACCTGGGCGGGGTGACGGAGGAGCAGGGATGCCGCGTCGAGCAGCGTGCGATAGCTCAGATCGACGTCCTCGCCGAGATCCTCTCCGTGTATCAGCTCGTGCAGGACGACGTGATGATTCGGATCGACGTCCAACTGGGCCTGCTCGACGACCCAGTCGAACCTCGATTGGGAATCGTGGAGGTCCCCGGTGACCAGGAGTCGCCCACGATTTCCCAGATGGACTGTGGCGCCTCGACGCCCGGGAGTTGCGCGCAGGGCCTCGGCCGCCTCCCGGAATCTAAGGATCACCTGATCGTGATCGTTCGGATCGACATCTCCGACGACGGTCATTGGACCACCCTCGCCGCGAGCTCCAGGATCTGCGTACCCGTCGCGGTGGACATCGAGAGCGGCGCGAACAGGAGCTCGGACGGTGGTCCGTTGAACCGCACCTTTACGACGGCGTGAATGCTGCCCTGCTGCAGATCGCCCTTGGGAACCATCGAGATCTCGCCGAGGGAGACGGTCACCCTTGGATCGGCGCTCGACACCTTCACGTCGTTCGACCATTGTGGACGATCGACCGCTCCGCGCCCCTGCGGGTTGTAGTGATCCATCTGCACCGTGAACTCGCGGGCATCGCCGACCCGCACCTCACCGAGTTCGATGAAGTCGTCGAGCACGATCCAACGACGACCGACCCGATTCGGATCGCGAGCGGAACCCGTGTTCTCGTTGCGCACTCGCACCGACACCAGAGGCTGCTCCGGGTGGTCCGTCGTGAGAATCCACCACCGGGGGATGCTCTGAGCGGGCATGCCGGCGACCGACCACGCGACGGTATGTTGCGGAGCGGCGACGTCGCCGCCTCCGACCAGGATCGGCGGGCCACCATTCGAGGAGATCACGCGGAAAGACCGCCCATCGGTCGAGCGCAGCCGAATGGAGCCCGCGTTCTTCCCCTTGAGTGCATCCACGTATGGTGGTTCCGGCTGCACCGGCAGCGTGACGACCCCCTCCATCTTGACGACGGCAGGACGCTGGGCGCCGTCCATGTAGACGAAGACCTTGGCATCCTTCTTGCCCGCCTGCTTGGGGGCGTCGAGCGAGGCTTCAAGCACCACCGTCTCGCCCGGCGCGACCTGTCGGCCGGCCAGATCGGTCAACGTAGTGCAGACGCAGCTGGGCGTCGCCTTTCTGATCGTGACGGGCGTGGTGGCGGTGTTGGTGATGCGGAAGGCCGCCGAATTGATCGATCCCGGCTGGAGCGATCCGAAGTCGACCAGGGCAGGTTCGATCAGCACCGTGTTTCCCGGACCGGTCTGAAGCCGTCCGCTCGTCCGAGCCTGGGCGGTCTCCGTGGCCCTCGACGTCGCGGAATCCGGCGGCGAGGATGCCGTCACGGACGACTTCGCGGAGTCCTCTTCCGTAGCCGTCTTGGACTGAGGCTGCTCCGTGCAGGAGAAGATGAGCAGCAGAAGGCAGGACAGCACCACTCGCCAGCCACGGCGACACTCGTCAAGTCGTAGGCTCATGATCGCATTGTAAGACGGACCCTGTCCGATCAACGCTTCGATGCCCGGAACGAGACGAAAACACGCCCGTCCTCCGCGGTCGAAGGACGGGCGTGTGAGGGGATCGAAAGAGTGCTCGATTCAGGGACAGATGCCCCAGTAACTGAGCAACAGGCCGATGTCGGACCCGTTCACGAAGTCGTCGCCGTCTAGATCGGCGTCCGAACCGGGGTTCTTGCCCCAGTCCGCGAGGAGGAGACCGATGTCGCCGCCTCCGACGACGCGGTCGCCGTCGAGATCACCCGGGCAGGGCTCCTCGAGAGGATCGAGCACGATCGTCAACGTACCGTCGCCCTGGACGCCCTCGCGAACCGATCCGACACGGATGTAGAGAACCTGACCGGCGGCCGCGAGGGTGTCGATCTGCGAGTCGTCGCCGCAATCATCGTCACCACAGGCGTAGATCGCGGTCGAACCGTCCGGGCAGCTCGAACTGGCGTAGATCGCCAGCCGGCTGTCGAAGTCCGACCCACAGGTATCCACGCTCAGGAAGCCGGACGCCGGAACCTCGTAGCTGAACCAGACGTCCGCGAAGAGATCCGGGCCATTGGTGGTGCTGCACGTCAGGGGCACGCCGAAGCCGGAATCGGTGGCTTCGACCGTGGTGAAGGTATTCGCGCCGTCCACCGCCGCGATCGCGTTCGAGCACTCGTCGTTGACCGGCGGCGGATCACAGCTCTCCGAACCCTCATCCGGGACGATCTTGTAGATGCTGCCGGCCTGGGAGACGATGTAGAGCTCACCTCGCGCGTCTTCGCCGAAGCTGGCGACCTGGTTGATCGAGTTCCCGGTGGTCGAGACTCGGAGCTCACTGGTGCGGACCTGGACGCTCAGCGACCCGTCGGCCTGGGGAACCGCGCTCCAGAAGTTCGAGAGCACGTAGTCGGCGTAGAAGTAGGTCCCCTGGAGCTCGGGCATCGAACATCCGCGGTACACGTATCCACCGGTGATCGAATAGCCACCCGAGGAGTTGTGGAAGTACTGCACTTGCGGTTCGAAGAACGGGCCGGAATTTCCGCAGCTCGAGCTGTAGTTCGCCTGGCCCTCTCGGCACACCCAGCCGAAGTTCGTCCCCGCGAGTTGCTCAGGGCGAACGTAATTGACCTCTTCGCGAGCGTTCTGCCCCACGTCGGCGATCCAGATGTCGCCCGTCTCGCGGTCGAACGAACACCGCCACGGATTTCGCAGACCATAGGCGTAGATCTCGTCGTCCCCGGTCGTACCGACGAACGGATTGTCTGCGGGAATGCTGTACGGCGTCCCACCGTCGACGTCGATTCGAAGAATCTTTCCGAGTCGCTGGCTGGTGATGTCCTGCGCTCGGTTGCCGGGGTCGCCGCCCGAACCACCGTCACCGGTGAAGATGTACATGAGACCGTCGGGACCGAACTCGAGATAGCCGCCGTTGTGATTCGTGTACGGCTGGTCGTAGGACATGATCGTCAGCGCGCCGGTGGTGGTGGCGTGATCGGCGTCTGCGCCTCGCCGATACCGGCGGATGTACGAGTCCCCGCTGCCGGCGGTCGCGGTGTAGCACACGTAGAAGTAGCCGTTGTTCTGATAGTCGGGATGGAAGGCGAGGCCGAGAAGACCTCGTTCGTCGCTGGTCGACGTGCCACCCTGCACGAGCGACTCGATGTTGAGGAAGTAGTCGCTGTTCAGCGTCTCCGTCTCGAGATCGAGAATGCGAATGCGGCCTCGCTTCTCGACGATGAACAACCTGGTCTCGTCGCCCGGTGCATGCGTCGCGTAGATCGGCCGGGTCAGTCCCGAAACGACCCTTCTGGACGCGATCTGGGCATCGGCCACGCTGGTGAAGAAGAGCGCGGCGCCAGCCGCAACGGCGAAGAGTTGACGTCCAATCGACATCATCGTGGGTGCCTTCCGATCTTCGTCCGGATCGATGGCTGATCCGGGCGATAGGTACGTGATTCCCGACCAGGTTGTCGGGGATGTGACTGGAGTCGCCTTGCTCCTCCAAGCCCATATAGACGCGTCGAACGGGCCTCCGGTTCCAGGAGCTCACGAAAGACGTTCGAGTCCTTGACGATAGCACCCAGGATGGCTGAAGCCACCGTTGGTGGGACCAGGAAGGCAAAGAAACCGGCCTCGAATCAAGGTTCAGGAGTGGCCGCCTGCACGATCAGATCCGCCGCTCGGGTGACACGATCGAAGGACGCCCGATAACGCTGAGTTTCGAATTCGATCGCGTCCTCATCGTTGTCCCGGAGTGCCTCGAACAGCCCCGGCAACACCATGGCACCGTAGCCGCTGTCGCGGTCGCTGGTGACGTACACGTTTCTGAACCAGGGACGTCCGAGGAGCCCCTGATCATCGATCCACGCCCGTTCGAAGGCGATCAACGCCTTTGCGACCGCGGCTTCCCGACCCGGGGGCACGTTCTCGAGAACCTCGGACGCGTGCAGAACCGCATCCGCCATGCGGACCGCTGCAGCCTCGAGGCCCGCCAATTCCTCTTCGACGGGGATGGGTGAAGAACGATCCTCCTGACTTTGGAGATCCTTCAGGCTGTTCACCCACGTGCGGTGGTACGTGCCGATCCGATCCGCGTAGGCCCCGGGATCAATCGGTGGAACCGGAGAATCGGCGAGATCCTCGACCAACGCGGTGCAGATTCGCGAAAGCATCAGTGCTCCGTCGTAGCCATCGCCGACCGTCGCGCGGTACCAGGCGAGCGTGTCGTAGTTCGAATGGTGGACACTTCCAGCGCTTCCGCGAGCGCCG
>PKCT01000154.1 GCA_002862325.1 Phycisphaerae bacterium | reverse complement strand
GGGAGGAGGAAACGAGGCATGTAGTGGCTCCGGAGGACCTGTGAAGGCATGAGCGTAGGTCAACGAACAAACGTATGCAACGCGGATCTCATGATTCCGAAACAGGGAGGAGCTGGTCGTTATTTGGTCGTTGAGTCGCAGCTATTTGCCAGAAAGACCCCGAACTATCGTTCGTTTATAAAATCGTGTTTCCAGTTCGAATTCCGGACGACACCAGCTAGACTCGAACCGGATCCGTCTGTCGTCCAGCTCCGCATCGAAAAGGCGAAGCCGTATCCGATTCGCAGCTCACGACCCCCGAAAACGTCCAGAGTCATCCCGTTCACTCGTCCCGCCTCACGGGAGCCGTTCGCTCCCCCCCTCAACATTTGGAGATCTGTTGTGAAGCACCTCGGTACTCTCGCCCTTGCGACCTGTCTGGCCAGCGCCGGTGCGGCGCTCGCGCAAGACGGGCCCAACCTCCTTCAGAATGCCGGTTTCGAAAAGCCCTTGAAGGGAACGTATGCCACGTTCGGCAATGCCTTTCGGAACCTCGAATACGCGGAATCGGGCATCGCAAGCCTCAAGATGTACGGTTGCTTCTGCAGCGACTTCAATGGGAATGGCGCCGTCAACACGTATGCGTTGAACGGCGCCTCGGGTCAGATCTACCGAATCGGCGCTCAGGCGTTGACCGCGAGCTTCGACTCGATCGCGGGCACGGGCAACTGGTGTGGCATCAAGCTCGAGTTCAAGAACAGTTCCGGTACGGTGATTGGCGTCGCCGAGCAGCGGATCGTCGAGGGATCCGACGCCGAACTGGTCGAGGACGCGTGGATTCCCGCAGACTTCCTCTCCCAGGCTCCCGCTGGAACCACGTCGATGACGATCGTCCCCGTGTTCCTTCAAGCGGGTGCCGACGAAGGCGGCTCGGCGTTTCTGGATTCGCTGGTGCTCGCGGAAAGCTCTCGAGACCCGGATCTGCCGCTGATCAACGGTGGATTCGATAATGGCGTCGACTACAACTACGGCCTGTTCCCGTACTACAACGGCTGGAACGACCAGTACGGAAACCACTTCTTCGACGACGCCAACTACCTGTCTCCGCCCTTCTCGGCCGGCACGTACGGCAACTTCCCCGACTTCGACGGCGACGGCAACTGCGATCCGGGCGGCGTCTCCGGTCTGAACCAGACCGTGCCGTTCAACGCCGGCGACCCGGCAACGTTGACCGCGTCGGCATTCACCCCCTCCTTCGACTCGATCATCGGCACCGGTAACTTCGTGCTTGCGAAGATCGACTGGATGGGCGCTGACCCCAACACCCCGATCTCCAGCCTGGAGGCTCTTCTTCTCAGCGGGTCGTCCGACCAGAGCGACACCTGGTACACCAACAGCGTCTCGGGCGTGGCCCCCGTCGGCACGCAGAACGCGCGGATCGTCGTCCAGATCGTCCAGCCGAACTGCGAGAGCGGCTCCGTGCGAATCGACGATGTGGTGCTCGCCGCCGAGGCCGCTCCGCCCGTGAACAACTGCCCGGGCGACTTCAACGACAGTGGTACCGTCGACGGCAGCGACTTCGGTTCGATGCTCGCGAGCTGGGGCAACTGCGGCGACTGCGAACAGGATCTCAACCTCGACGGCTTCGTGAACGGTGCCGACATCGGCGCGTTCCTCGCCCTCTGGGGCGACTGCCCCGATCAGCCCGATCCGAGTGGGTCGTGCTGCGTCGGCGAAGACTGCAGCGAGCAGACCCAGGCCGAGTGTGCCAATCTCGGCGGCACCTACGGCGGCGACGGCACCGTCTGCGATGCCGACACCTGCAGCAGCGGTGGTGGCGGCAGTGACTGCGGCGACTGCGATTCGGCGAACAGCGGTCCCGGTTGCAGCGACACCGAGTGTCGGGATGCCGTCTGTGCGAGCGACTCGTTCTGCTGCTCCATCCAGTGGGATGCGTCCTGTGCCAGCAAGGCGCTGAGTGGCAACTTCCCAGAGTGCGACTGCCCCTGAGTCGTATCTCGCCTAGACTGGTCGCCATGGGGAGATCTCTTTTCGACACTTTCTGAGAACACACTCTCATGATCATGCCTTCGAAGATCGTTCTTCTCTCAACCATCAGTCTCGGCATCCTGAGTTCTCAATCCATCGCCCTCCCCCTTCCGGGGGAGGGCGATGTCGAGACCTGCATGGCTTCGAATCCCAGTTTCGAGATCGGCCCCGGTCTCGAGAACAATCCGATCGCCGGATGGACCGACGAGGGGAACGTGGGATTCGGATCCTCTCTCGTCACCCACGGTCAGCGTTCCGCCTGGCTCTTCGGCCCATTCAACGGCAACGCGGGCTTTTCCAGGTTCTACGACATCGTCTCGAGCTCACCGGGCTGGGTGCATTCCTATTCGATCGATGTCGGACATCTGGGGACCGATCCGTTGATCGGCGACGCCAGGTCGCTCCTGATCGTCTCCTGGCTCGATGGGTCCGGGGCCGAAGTCGGTCGACAGGTCGTGACGCTGTTGACCGCCACAGACGGCACCGACGAAGCGTTCACCCGTTTCGGCGTGCTCGACCCCGCCCCGAGCGGCACGGCCCGGATGCGGGTCGAGCTGGCGTTCTATCAGTCTGCGGCGCAGGAGACCGGGCGGGTCTGGCTCGACAATCTCCGATTCAGACGTTCGGTCCCCTCGGTCTATCAATGGAGCGACTTCGGAGGCCGTCGCATGGATTTCGCCGGCTACGAGTGGCGGGTGAAGAGCATCTACACCGGACCGGGACCGAATCTCTTCTCGGCTTCAGATGACGTTGCAAGCATCGAGAATGATGGGAGCATGAAACTCGGCATCAGTCTCGGCGGCACGTCGTGGCGATGCTCCGAAGTGACGATCGAAGACGCCCTCGGGTACGGGACCTACCGGTTCAAGACTCGAGGTCGAATGGATCTCCTCGATCGAAACGTCGTGTTCGGCTTGTTCCTGTGGGAGTATCCCCAGTGCTACAGCGGCAACGTGAACTGGTGGAATCCCGCCTCGGAGTTCGACATCGAGTTCTCTCGATGGGGAAACTCCGACCCCAACTACGAGACGGGACAGTTTGTGGCGCAACCGTACGACTGGTGGGGAAATATCAGCCGATTCGACATCCCTCGGAACGAGACGGGGGAGCTCGTGACCAGTGAATTCACCTGGTACGCGGACCGCATGGAGTGCAAGGCCTGGGTCGGGCACGCGGACTCGCCGACATCGGAGACGATTCTGCACGAGTGGACCTACCGCGGTCCCCATCTGCCTCGCCCGGGACAGCCCCGGGTGCACCTGAACATGTGGTTGCTCAATGGTGAAGCGCCGACCGATGGACGCGACGCGTACGTCTGGGTCGACGACTTCACCTTCATCCCGGAGACGCCTCCGGTGCCTCCGTGTCCCGCGGATCTCAATGGCGACAACGCCGTCGACGGCGGCGACCTCGGCGTGCTGCTGGGTGGATGGGGCACCGGCGGTCCAACCGATGTCAATGCCGACGGCACCACCGATGGTGGAGATCTCGGCGTCATGCTCGGTGCCTGGGGGGCCTGTCCGACCGGTTCCTGATCGCCAGTTCATGATCGAGCCGCACGGTCCTCGCCGTTGTCATGCGGTGGAAAAACGCCTATCCGACACCCAGCACGGCGGCCGCACCGGTGTAGACGATCGCCTGAAGCGTGGTGACGATCAGGACGACCCCGACGAGGAACCCGTTGGAAAAGCGGAGGGGGACGATCGGGGCGAACGCCGATGGGCCAGCCGTGCTGCCGCATTCCGGACAGGCGGCGCCCGCGGACTGGGCACGGAGGTCGAATCCGCACGCGACGCATCCGGCTTCTGCCCGTTGCACCGGTGTCGCGAAGCTGCGGAGAACCAGGTAGAGGAGCATCGCGATCGCGATGAGGGCCACATTGAGGTAGGTCCCCTGGATGAGGGTGAGCAGCATGCTCCCGGGAATCGTGGACCAGATGTCGCCGAAATCGCCGTAGAGAGGCAGTGGGGGAAACAGTCCGACGCCGGCGAGCGCATCGAGAGCCGTCGCCGAGATCACCGTGCCCACGCCGACGAAGAGGTCCACGAAGATGACGATGGGTACGAGGCAGGCGAGGTACCGCACGCCGTAGGTGATCAGGAACGCTCGACGAAGAACCGAGTTCTTCAGGATTCCCCGCACGATGGTGGTGGGCACGAGGTAGGTCGCCGCCGCGACGAAGATCGCGATCCCCAGAAGACAGCCGACCACGCTGAAGTTGGTCTGGGCGATCGCGAAGCTCGGTACCGCGCTGTTGAGGCAGAGCCCGGTCGTGATGATCGCTCGCCTCGCCGTTCCGTCGGTCCCGCGAGTCAGTCCGTTCGGCGGGGGGCGATCGGGCGGATCGACGATGGGAGGGAGCGGATCGGTCAAGGCGTTCGATGCTCTCAGGGACGCGATCGGTTGCGTTGTTGGACCACTCCGGCGTAGCGGACTGCGATCATCTCCTCACCCGGAACGTCGGTTTGAAGCAGGAGATTTCCCGCGATCGTCCCGATTCTCGCGGGGGCGGCGCCCTTCGCTTCGATCCGCCAGACCGTCTTCGATGGATCGACCGGAGCGACCGAGACCCGGATGACGCCCAGTCCGCCGCCTTCCACGGTCGGATCTCCGATCACCTCGAAGGGCTCGCCGTCGCGTCGACTCAGGGTGATGTTCCGACTGATCTGGTCGCCCGGCATGAGTGCCCCCAGTCTGAGCATGTTTATGGACGGTTCGAGCTGACCCGTGGCGTTGCCGTTCACGGCCATGTTCATCTTGACGGGGTTGGTCACACCCTGGTCGTCGACGAAGTCACCTTGGATCGCGAGGTTGCCGGAATGCCATCCCCACGGCAGGTCGTCGGGAAAGTCCACCGAGACCCGCCAGGTCTCACGTCCCTGGGCATCGGGGCCGAGCGGCTCGATCGTGGTGTCGACGTACTGCTCGAGGCCGCCGGTCATCGGGGCCTTGGTGATGTTGATGCCGGGACGGAGTGCGGTGATCACGGTCGACTGGGTGCTCTTCTCCCGGTAGGGAATGCGCTTGGAGATCAGGACTCGGGGCGTGGCGCTCAGGGAAGCGAGGACGTTGGCCTTGATCGTGACGTTCTGGACGGGGGTCTTGGGATCGGTCGAGCGGATACGCACCATCTTGGATTGCTGGCCGCTGCCCTTGGGCGTGAACTTCAGGACGATCTCACCCGACTCGCCCGGGCCGTAGATCCTCGAGGTGTCGAATCCGACGCTGGTGCAGCCGCAGGTCGGGGCGACGTTGGTGACCTGAAGGGGACCGGTGCCGGTGTTGGTGAACGCGGCGCGGGCTTCCCGAGTCTCGTAGTCGGCCACGTCGCCGAATTCGATGATCGGGTTCGTGAAGGTCAGGATCGGCGTCGCCGGCGCGGCGGGAGACTGCGCGGACGGTGTCACCGCGGCGGGTTGCGTGGATGTGGAAGAGGCTGCCGGAGTCGTCGGGGTCTCGGCGTCTCCGCAACCGGAGAGGCCGGATCCCAGGAACAGCAACATGATGGTGGCGTTGATCGTTCGCATGACCGCATCATAGGTCAGGTTCGGGCTAGGATGAGGCCCCGGTACGGGAGGTGCCCTTTTCGCAGATCGCAGCAGCCCCGGAGTTCGACCGATGGATGTCACCCCACCCCATGAGCCAGTCCGGAACCGAACCGCCCTGTGGTGGCTCATCGTGATCGGTCTGGTGGAAGGCCTCAGCACCGTGCTCCTCTTCTTCGTCGCCATGCCGTTGAAGTACGGCCCCACCGACCTTCCTATCGTCGTCAGCATCGTGGGGCCCATTCACGGCGTCCTCTTCATTGGATACGTCGTCGCCATTCTGGTGGTCAAGAACGAGATACCGCTCTCGCGTGCGATGTTCTGGTGGTGCCTCGTGGGGTCCGTGGTTCCGTTGGTGACCTTCTTCCTGGATGTCCCCCTGTGCCGTCGGTACAAGGCTGCGTAGGTTCATTCCCGACTTTCCAGGGATCGTGAAACCAGGATTTCAAGATCGGCGAAGAATCGAACGTCCGGGGTCGATCCACCACATCGACCTGCACCAGTCAGGGGCGAGATCAGGAGATACTCCCAATGCTATCGCTGCGCAAGTTCCTTTCCGTCCTTTCCGTGTTCACCGTCGCCTCCGCGGGTTTCGCGGCCGAGTCTGCGCACGCGGGCGGGAACACCATCACCGACATCGTGCTCGCGAGCGGTGGAGACTTCGACGATGATCGTCGCGACTTCGACATCCTTCTCAACGCGGTCGTCACGGCGGATCTCGCCGACGCCCTCGCCGATCCCGAGGCCGAGCTGACGGTGTTCGCGCCGAACGACCGTGCCTTCGTGCGTCTCGCCCGCGACCTCGGATACGAGGGTGGCTACGACGAGGAGGCCGCCTGGAACTATCTCGTCGGCGCCTTGACGGAGCTCGGCGGTGGCGATCCCATTCCGGTGCTGACCGACGTGCTTCTCTACCACGTCGCTCCCGGCGATCTGCGTCCGCTCGACCTGATCTTCGCCACCATCTTCGGTGGCCAGATCGAGACGCTGCTCGGAGCCACGATCCGGCCGTTCTTCTTCATCCTGATCGACAACGATCCCGATCTCCGCAACCCCTTCGTGGTCCGTCCCATCGACATCGAAGCGTCCAACGGTCGCATTCACGCGATCTCCCGTGTGCTCGCCCCGATCGATCTTCCCTGAAACCGAACTTCTCTACTCCTCGCACCGCCCGTCGCCTCACGGCGATGGGCGGTGCTGCGTCATCGCCCTTGGGTGACAGCGCTTCTCCGTGTTCGCCGTGAATGAACGGCTTTGCGCCGATTTGTTCCGAACCCGGATTTCAACTGAGAAAACCGAGCACCAAGCGCTGGATGCGTGGAGGCGACGTCGATCGCGACGTCATTGTCCGCATGGAGGTCAGCGACATGTCCACGTCCATCCCCCGAAGAACTCTTCATCTCGTGACGTTCTTCGGCCTCGCCCTCAACGCCGGCGAACGGCATTCCGCGGCCGATCTTGCAGTCGACCTATCCGGGAGGGGCGACCATCGAACGATCCAGGCCGCAGTCGATGCGGCTCGCGACGGCGGGACGATCCGCATCGTGCCCGGCCGGTATCGAGGTTCCGGCGACGTCGAAGGAACGGCCGAAATCGCTTGCTGCCGGTTCAACCGCAAGCGATCGGCAGCGTCGGGAGGGAGATGTCGGTCCTGGCGAGGTCTGGTAGCCTCGGCGACGGAACTCTCGGAGAAACCATGCCCCTTCCGATTGCAAAGCCCGGCTCGATCGTCGTACTTACGGCGACCCTGGCCTGCGGTTGCCAGTCCTCACCGAAGTCGACGCCTTCATCGATGTCGCCCGGGCTCCTGACGGTCTGGGCGGAGCCGATCCCCGAGGCGATCGAGGTTGGCGAACAGGCCTTCCCCGAAGGTTTCACGCGGGGCATCACGACGCTGCAACCGTTCGACGGCCGAATGTGGATCGGGTACGGCGATGCCACGAGGAATCTCGGTTCCGAGATTCCCGTCGTCTTCAAGTGGTTCGCCAGCGCGGACGATCCCACGGCGCGGACGGCTGACGTCATGGCCACGGGGCAGGGGCCGCAGCAGCGGTCGCCGGCCGACACCGGCGAGGAGCAGCTGGAGCCGTATCGGATCATCGACGGCGACCTCTGGCAGCCGGGCGTGGACTCGACCAATGAAGACGAGGCCTGGACTCAGGCCAAGGCCGGAACCTGGCGGGTCGTCGACGGAGAGCGCGTCCAGACGCGGCTCATCGAGGGGAACGTCTTCAAGCTGGCGCCAGCACCGGGGACACCGGTGTGGCGGAAGTATCGCAACATCCCGGGCGGTGAACATGTTCACGACATCATCGGATTCAACGGGGCGATCTACGCGGTTGGGTCCGGTGCGGACTATCGGTTCGAATTCGCGAACGGCGTCGTCTTTCGCTACCTGTGGCGGAGTACCGACGGCGGGAACACCTTTGAAACCGTTCGGCGGGTCCAGGTTCCCGAGGTCGGCGGATTCGATACCCGCTTCCGACGACTCCTCGCGGTCGGCGACACGCTCTACGTTCTCGGATATCTGAATCCCTTTCGGACCCAGGGACCGATCACGGGGGTGCACCTCACCGTTCGTCATGAGGACGGGGAGCCGGTGCTCGAAGACCTCGGAGGGGACCTGGGGGATCTTCTTCCGATCCGAACCTACGTTCTGCCCGGCGGGGACAAGGGGTTGATCGTGGCCCGCGAGGGTCGTCGAGGACGGACTCGAACCTTCCTGGCGGATGAAGACGGTTACCGAGAGCTCGAGGGTTGGGCAGGTCGACGAGTCGTCGATCTCGCGATGGCACCGGGAGGGACGGAGATCCTGGTCGTCGCATCCGATGGCTTCCCCGAGGACGATGGCGAGCCCCAGCGGTTCGCCTTCTATCGAAGCTGCTGCGAGGAGGTCGATCGTCTCGATGAGATTCGCGAGATCGACGAGCTGACCCCGACTGCAGTGACGATCTTCGACGGTGCGATCTTCGTCGGAAGCGACGATGGACGGATCTTCCGCTCTGGGATGAATTCTTGAGTCGTGCTTCCTCGATCGCTTTGGTGGCGCCCCCGAAATATCTCGAAAGGTCGCTCGATGAATGACAAACTTGGAAAATGGCCTCGGAAGCTGGGGCTCGGTCCATACGGCGTACTGCTGGGATTGGTCGTTGCCCCGATCTGCGCGGCTGCCCCCGCTGACGGCGATGTGCTTGGTCTGCTCGGTTCGATGAGGCAGTCCACGGTCTCGGTCGGCGACGCCATCGACGAGGACACGGTCAAGAGGAACTGGTACGACGGGATCTCGCTCGACCTCGATATTCGGGCGGGGATCAATCTGGTCAGCAGCTCGAGCATCACGGATCGGTCGCTTGGGAATCTCCCACCGTCGGGCGATCCCTTCTTGAGCCTCGCGCCCGTCAGGATCTCCACGAACCTCTCGTGGGATATGGGCCAGGCGGTGAGTCTCGCGGCTGGAGTCGACCTCTCCCCGAAGTGGCGGCTCTCGGGACGGGTCGGCTTCGCGTACAACTCGATCGATGAGCTGAAGATCGACCTCCTCGCCACGGAGAACATCACCGGCACCGTCGTGACGTTGGATTCCTACACGGTTTCGGACGGGAGGCTCATGCAGCTGCCCATCGATGCCGTCCTGAGGTACGAACTCGCGAAGTTCGACGCCCTCTCGGTCGGCCTGTCGGCGGGGATCGGTGTGCAGGTCTCCTGGCTGGACATCTCGGGTGGAAGCTTCACGAGCGTCTATCTTCCGGGCTCGATCGACCTGGACGTAAGCGGTCGTGATGTCGCCGTTCGCTACCTCGGGGGGATCGATCTGATGTGGAGGATCTCGTCTTCGGTCTCCCTCGGCTTCGACGCATCCTTCGCGGGCAGTAGTCGATCCGCGTTCTCCGACGATCTCGCCTTCTCCATCTACAACGTGATGATCGGAGCCAAACTCACCATCTCGTTCTAGCGCATTGGTGACCGGTCTCCCGATGCATAGGAGTCGCTTTGGTTGAGAGAATCGCGCTGATTTCGGAGGTCTATCCCGAGGGATACCACGCGCTCGTCGACGATCTCGGCGAGGCGGTCGACGCGGGAGCTCGACTCGCGGTGCTGCCGGAGTGTCCCGCCCAGGCCTGGGCCCCGGGACGAGATCGCCCCGACGACGTGGACGCGGAACCGGCGGGAGGGACGCGTGAATCATGGCAGGCGAGTGCGGCGTCCACGGCCGGGATCGCGTTGCTCGGTGGCGGTATAGAAAGGTGTCCGGACGGTCGACGTCGCAATGCCGCGGTGCTTTGGGACGAGGCGGGCGTGGAACGTCTCCGCTATCACAAGATCCACATTCCAGACGAGCCCGGATTTCGAGAGGCGGCCCACTACGAGCCGGGACTCAGCGCCCCGTCGGTGGTCGAGATCGCGGGACTTCGCATCGGCGTTCAGATCTGCTCGGACAACCAGCGTCCCGACGGGGCGATGATGCTCGCGGCCCAGGATGCCGACTGCATTCTCAATCCACGCGCGACGGAGGTCGGACTGCTCGATCGCTGGAAGACGATCTGGCGCGCGAATGCGATGGTGACGGGATGCTGGATCCTGAGTCCGAATCGACCGCGACCGGAGCCGGGTACGCCGCTCGGTGGTCCGAGCATCGCCGTGGATCCCAGGGGGGAGATCCGTCTCGAGTCGACCGCGAAGATCTCGCTCGTCGAAGTCGACCCGGAGGCCGTGGCCGAGGCGCGGAATGCCTATCCGGGCTACCTGGCGATCCCGGCGGAGACTTACGCGACCGGGTGGCGTTCCATGCCGTCGCGCGCAGCCCGGCCGATTCCCGAGCCTTGAAGCGGAGGCGGCGTACCGAGCGAGCATGCCGACCATCGGTTACCGTCGATGCATGTCAGGTCCGGCCCCCGCACCAGGTAAACGAATCTCGCTCTTCGTCCTGGCGATGATGAACGCCGCGGTCGTGGTGGGGCTCGAGGGGTTGCCCGAGGTCGGGGCCTTCGGCCTGCCGTTGATCATCTACTACGGCTTCTTCACGCTCTGCTTCTTCCTGCCGGTCGGATTGGTGGCGGCGGAACTCGGCGTTGGCTGGCCTCGCGACGGCGGGGTCTATCGCTGGATCCGCGAGGCCCTCGGCGAACGATGGGCGTTCCTCGGGATCTGGTGCCAGTGGCTCCAGATCCTGGTTTGGTATCCGACCGTTCTCGCGGTCTGTGCCGTGTCGCTTTCGTACGTGATCGCGCCGTCGCTCCACGACGTCGGCTGGTTCAAGGTCTTCACTAGCCTCTCCATCTTCTGGGTAGCGACGCTGTTGAACTTCCGAGGGCTCCGCGTGAGCGGATGGCTCACGACGATTCTTCTCTACGTCGGCACGCTCTTTCCGGTCGGACTCGCGATCGCGCTCGCATCCTGGTGGCTGTTGGACGGGCGGGACTCGGCGATTCCCCTCCAGTGGGCCGACGTCGTGCCGCGCATCGATTCGATCGGACAGGTCGTGGGGATCGCGGCGATCTTCTCGTTCCTGTCCGGGCTCGAGGTCAACGCCGTCCATTTCCGGCACGTGGACAATCCGCAGCGATCGATTCCCATGTCTCTTCTGATCTCCGGAATCCTGGTGCTCGCGATGTCGATTCTCGGCGCGCTGAGTGTCGCGATTCTCGTCCCGATCGCGGAGATCGATCTCGCCGCGGGCACGTTGCAGGTCTTCCAGGCGGTGTTCACGCCGCTGGGCGTCGCCTGGTTGGTGCCCGTACTCGCGATATTCGCGCTCGCGGGGATGATCGGACACATCATGGTGTGGGTGATCGGGCCGACCGAGTCGCTCCGGGTCGCGGCCGAGGACGGGCTCATTCCTCCGGCCTTCCAGCGGACCACAGAAGGGGGAGCGCCGCGAAACGTGATGATCCTCCAGGCCGTCATCGTGTCGGTGTTCTGCCTGCTCATGTTCTTCGTTGACCTCAATCGGGTCTTCTACTTCCTGACGATCGCCTCCGCCCAGATCTACCTCGTCATGTACCTGCTCATGTTCCTCTCGGTGATCGTCCTCCGGATCCGCCAGCCGGACGTTCCGCGGGCCTTTCGGATCCCCGGGGGCCTGGTCGGGCTGCTGATCGTCGCGGGTGGCGGCGCGCTGACCGCGGTGGCCGGGATCGTGATCATGTTCTGGCCGCCCGAGACCCAGGCGATGAAGATGTCGGGCGCGGTCTTCACGCCAGCGCTCTTCGGCGTCTTCGTGACGATCCTCGTCGTTCCGCTTGTTCTGTACAGGTTTCGCAACCCCGCGTGGCGCGATCGTCCGGGCTTGCCGGGCGTGCTCGAGACCCGAACCTCCTGGCGTCGCGGCGACTGAGGTCGCTGTCCTAGAAATTAGGGACCGGAGCCACCGCTTCCGCGGCGCGATCTCTTCGCAGCGCTCTGTGATCGACGTCCCTTTCCGAAACCGTTCGGCGAGGACTTGGCCGACTTCTTGTGTTTCTTGGCGTGACGATTCTTCGCCGGAGACGCCGCCGTGCCCGTCTTCTTGGCCCTGTTCTTCTTGTGGGACGTCTTCCTTCGATCCGAGTTGCTCGATCCAGGGGCTCTCATCGCGGTCTTCTTTCTCGGTCCGTGCGACGTGCCGCCCTTCCCTCCCGCGCGCTTCGGCTTCTCCGAGCGCCGCGTGGCGTCGTTGGCGGGGGAGGACTCGGAGGTTGTTCCGGTCGGCTTCGTCGTGCGCTTGGACTTCGAGAACCCCGAGCCTCCGGAATCCTTCCCACGCGACTTCGGTTCGCCGCTGCCGGCGTTTCTGCGGGGCGGATTTCGCCGCGAGCGTCGCGGCTGACGGCTACGCGCCTCCGCCGCCGATGATCGAGCGGCCTTGGCGTCCTTCGCCGCCTTCCGCCCCCCGTCCGAGGGCATGGTGTAGGTCAGGTCGTCGTGGTCGGTCTCGAGCGTCGGACGCGCATCGGTTCGACGTTCGATGGCCCGCAGCAGTTCGATCTCGGGGCGGTCGCAGAACGAGATCGCATGGCCGCTCGCCCCGGCGCGAGCGGTGCGACCGATTCGGTGGACGTAGGACTCGGGCTCGATCGGCATCTCGTAGTTCACCACATGCGTCACGCCGTCGACGTCGATGCCTCTGGCCGCGACGTCGGTCGCGACGAGGGCTTCGGCCTTGCCGGAGCGGAACGCCTCCATGGCGCGGGTCCGCTGTCCCTGGCTCTTGTCGCCGTGGATCGCCTCGGCCTTGATCTTGGCCTTCTTCAGGAAGCGGGTCAGCTTGTCCGCGCCGTACTTGGTGCGCGTGAACACCAGCGTTCGAGCCATGTCGCCGCGTTCGAAGAGGCGAACGAGGAGTTCGGACTTCCTCGCCTTCTCGACCAGGTAGAGCCTCTGATCCACGAGCTCGGCGGTCGAGGATTCGGGTGCCGTCTCGACGACGACGGGCTTGTGGAGCAGGTCGTCTGCGAGGGTTCGGATCTCCTTGGAGATCGTCGCGGACAGAAGCATGGTCTGTCGATCGGACGGGATTTCCGCCATGATCCGCCGGATGGGGTGGATGAACCCCATGTCGAGCATGCGATCGGCCTCGTCGAGGACCACCGTCTTTATCCGGGTGAGATCCAGGTGCCCCTGGCCGATCAGGTCGAGCAGGCGGCCGGGACAGGCGACCACGACGTCGACGCCGGAACGGATCGCGGAGACCTGCTTCCCCTGGCCCACGCCACCGTAGATCGCGGTCGACTTCAGGGGAAGCCGTCGGCCGTAGGTCTCGAACGACTCGAGAATCTGGGCCGCCAGCTCCCGGGTGGGACAGAGGACGAGCGCGCGGGCGGCGCGTCCGCGTCCGCGCGGTGGTCCCTTGCCCGAGGATGGCTTGGAGGAACGATCGGTCAGGCGGTGGATGATCGGAAGGGCGAAGGCCGCGGTCTTTCCGGTGCCGGTCTGCGCCGTCCCGAGGATGTCCCTGCCCTTGAGGGCGGGCGGGATGACCCCCGCCTGGATCGGCGACGGTGTGTCGTAGCCTTCGGCCGCGACCGCATGGAGAATCGGAGGCGACAGCTTGAACTGTTCGAAACTCATGGTGCGGGTACCAGTGAAGGGCGATCCCGGGTCCGGAAGAGTCGGCATCCGTGGCCGTAGGGATCGGGGGCTCTGAGGCCGCGTGGTACCAGGATCTTCGGCGAACCAACGCCGAGTCCCTCCCTTGGTCGGCTCATGGTATCCCGTTCCCGTTTCCACCGTCGGATTCTGGGCTCGGTGAGCGCTGTGGTTGCCCGCTTCCGGGGAGGACCGGTAAGGTCCGTGAATGGCGTCACCGACGAAGACACGGCCGCGCAGACGTCGGGCGAAGCCCAGGTCTGTCGTCGTGATGGTGATCGCGATGATCCTGGCCATTTCGGGCACGTTGATGCTCTATTCGGGCTTGATGATCGTCCTGAAACGGACGGCCCCCGCGATGGCCGACTGGGTTCATTGGGCGGGTGGCCTGCCCTGGGTCCTGCTGATGTTCGCGATGTTCTTCGGATTCGTTCGACTCTTCGAGTGGATGACCGGATCGGAGATCCGTTCGGAATCCACGCGCGAAGAAGGCGAGTCGCGAGGCGAATGACGCCGTTCAAGACAACGGTGCTCGATGACGTCCGGGATCCTCGATCGGCGCGTCGCGTGGGGTCACCGCGAGTCGGTCGAGGGGGAGGGCCGGAGATGTCGGACCACCTCGATCACGTCGCCGCAACGAAGATCGGGGTTCCGCATTCCGTGCAGCGGTCGCTCGTCTCGGGGTCGACGCCGTGGCCGCAGCGTCGGCAGCCCGGGCGGTCGAAGAAGATGCGGAACGCGAGTTCGCAGTGGGGGCAGGTCTGGTGTCCCGTCTGCAGTTCCGTCGGGCGTCGGCAGCGCGGGCACGTGATCGCCAGGGACGCGGTCTTCTCCATCCCATCATCGGTGATGTTGAGGCGAAGAAGGCTGAGATAGAGGAGGGTCAAGGCGATGCTCACGATGCCCGACGCGAATCCAAGGCGGAGAAGCAGCAGCGCCTCGGACGAGCCGGCCTGCACGCCGACGCTCCAGATCGCCGCGCCGACGTCGAACAAGAAGGCGGTGAAGAGCGCCACGGTGATGGCGACCAGGGCGAAGCTCGTCCACCGCAGCCACTCGCGGTTCGAGACGGGCGGCATGAGAAAGAGGTTCAACGAGCCGAAGATCAGGGCCAGCGCGTACCCGGTCAACATGCAACCGGTCAGGAACTCGAGGGTCTCGACGCTCGGATCCCAAGAGAAGGCCGATGCGGGGTCGTAGGTCCCCAGGAAGAGGCGGAGCCACGTGAGCGATGCCGCAAGCGCAATCAGGCTCATGCCATGCCGGGCCCACCACGGCATGCGGGAGCGAGCCTGCAGCATTGCGATGAGGATCGTGGCGCAGGCGGTGGCGAAGATCGTGGTGACCACGACCTCGCCTTGCCATTCCGCCCAGATCGAAGCCGTGGCGAAGATTCCGATGGCTCCGAAGCCGATCAGTTGCACCCAGGCGGAGGCCTGCCACCGAGGTCGCTTCAATCGCAGAGACGCGTGGACCACGGGAAGGACCGTCATCGTCATGAAGGTCAGGCTGACGCCGACCTTCTCCGCCGCCTGGGCCTGTATCCAGCCGAAGTGCGCGTTCCAGACGAGGAACACGAGCGCCCCCCAGATCAGCGTCATCGCAGCCAGCGCGACGGTACCCGCCAACCGCCGGTCAGGGCGTTCGAGCATGGGAACCGCGAGGTAGGCGGCGTAGGTCAGGAGGAGCGTGAGGGCCGCGGTTCCGAGATACATGCCGGTGCGTGCCCGATCGAACGCGCCGATGAAGGCGAAGACGATGGAGACGGACGCCACGAGGGCGTAGATACCGATCGGTATGGGATGTCTCTTTGGAGTCGGCACGGTGATGTATCGGAGGAATGAGGGAGTTCGCGTGATCTCGGTGAATGCTAACCGCCCTCGAACGGTGTCGTTCGGTGCCCGAGATGTCGTCGAGCCTCGGCGGCCGGCTGGTCCGGGATCGACCGTCGGTTCGTCGGTCGGCGCGATGTCGGCCACGCGGGTATGGGTACGAACGGCCGGCATGCTCTCCTGGAGCGCCTCGTATCTGACGAGGAGACATCGCGCATCGGTGGCGAGGCCATGAAATTGGGGGGAGAGCCTCGACCAGTGCTCCCCGAAGGCCCTCGGATCGTGATGCGCAGAGGCGGTCTCGTCCAGAATGCCGGGATCGTGCGGCTTGGAGGCTGCATACGCGTCGAACGGATTTCGTACGAGCAGGATGAAGCGGGCGGACCATCCGTCGCGGGAGAGGCCGAAGATGTGGGGAGGTCGACGACTGGAGATTCCGGCTCGCACCAGTCGCCTCGCCACTGATCGAAGATGATCAAGACGAGGTTCCGTGGGTCGAGTGGCGACCGGTCGATGGCGTGTGCACCTCCATCGCGCACCAACATGCCCGGGTCGATGTCTGGTCACGTCATGGACGATCTTCGGATCGACCGCGATTCACGAAAGAGGGCCACGCCCGGATGGACGTGGCCCTCGTGTCGGGATGCGGGTTCGGCGCGATCAGGCCGTGCGACGTCGGCGTCGGAAGAACGCGGCGGCGAACGCAAACAGGGAGGCCACGCCGGGGGCGGGGACGACGGAAGCCGACATCGTGATGTTGTCGTAGCTCTCGAGCGCCAGGTCGCCGAGGCCGGTGGCGATGAGGAAGTCGGCGAGCCCGGGAAAGACGGTCATCGCAGTCGGACCGAACGAGCTCTCGAGCGTCAGATCGAGCGGGGTGATGCCGCCGAACAAGGCCTCTGTATCGGGGTCGTAGTCGGGGCCGACGACGTCGTCCGTCGTGAGTCCGAATGCGGTACCGCCGCCGTCGAGTTCGAGGTGCTGGAACCACAGGTCCTGGGTGGGCCGCAGACCCCACTGGACGCCGAAGACGTCGATTTCGACGTAGGAGTCCTGGCCGCCGGATGGGATGAACACCTGGCTTCCGGTTCCGAAACCGGCGGGAGTCGTATCGACCGCATCGGCGGTGTCGAGGTAGGCGGTGATGGTGATGTCGGCTGGGCCGAAGGTCGAGGTGCTGATCGCCCCCGAACCAGTGGAACGGAATTCCCAGGTGTAGGTGGCGAGGTCGGCATGGGCGGATGCGGATGCAATCCCCGCGCAGGCCACGAATGTGGCGAACGTCGTACGAGTCATGTTCTATCTCCTCTGCAAGTTGAGAACAGGGAACTGGGATACGGTGGGAACCGTGGGAACGTTTCCGCGATTGGGAATGATCGCGGTCTGCCGATCTTACTGGGTCTCGGCGACTTGTCCAGAGAAGAATGGTCTCGGGTGGACGACCGGTCGGAAGCCGGCGAGACGACGGCGCGGGGGCGATGCGGACGCGGATGTTCCGGCAAAATCCTCGGGGTTCCTAAGCCGAGATTCAGTCCAGCCTTGTGAAGGTGAGGCTCCGCAGGTTGTAGCCCGCACCGCAGCGCACGGTCATGGTCTGGCGTCCGGCGGGGAGTTCGATCTCGGTGGAAAGATCGGTCCAGTCCTGCCAGTTCGCGGTCGGGGTGATGCGGAGCGGACCCGTCACGTCGACGTCATCGAACTCGATCCGCAGTTCCCCGTCGCCGCCGGCGTGCCTGACATCGACCCGATAGCGGCCCGGCTGCTTCACTTCGACCGTGTACCGGAGCCACTCGCCGTCCTCGATCCACCCGACGATGGAACCACCCTCCGAGCTCGCCTGGATGTCGACGCCTTCGCGGGGCCGGTAGAACCCGTCGATGTTGTCCGCACCGGAATCGCTGTAGCCGACGCCTTCGCCGCCATGATCGAAGTCGACGAGCTGGATGACGCCGGGGATCGCGTGAGGGTTGCCGTGGAAGGGACCGGGAGGCGGCATGCGGTCGGCCCGGGTCGGTCGCGTAGCGGGCGCGGCCTGGGGACGGGTGCCGTCGAGGATCACGTATCGACTCTCGATCGCGTTCCCGTCGTCCGCGTTCGCCATCAGGATCTCCTGGACGAGGCCGCCGGCGAGCGGCCGGGTGACGCTGCGGACCAGGTGGCCGTCGCTCATCGATCGGAGCACCACGTCGCCGTCGGGGAGTTCGATCCAGCGGAACATCTCGTCCGGTCCGATCGTGGTGCCGACCGGTGTGAGCGCGTCGGTCTCGCAGCAGGTCGAGACGTACTTTCCGTTGCTCGCCTTGAAGGCGACGATGCCAGGCGTCACCTGTTCGAGGGTGAATCGATCGTCGTCGCCTCCGGTGTAGCGCTCGAGCGTGGCGGTGAGGTCACCGCCACCGGGGGATGCGACGAAGCGCTGCCGTCCCCGGTCGAAGATCGCGATTTCGGATCCGTCTTCGGGAATCGTGGGGCTGCCGCTCGCGGGCCAACGGCAGGCCGGATCGTCGGGCGTCCAAACCACGCCGGCGCGCTCGAGGCGATACGCGAGTCCCGGCAGCTCGGCGTCGTTGGCGGCGAGCCACTGGAACTGCAGCCAGCCGACGTGGTGACTCTCGAACGCGGCGTTGTACGACTCGTCGTCCTCGACGGTGGGATCGGCGACGGTGTCCCCCGGCCAGAACTCCGTGCACAGGGTCGCGGGGAAGTCGGGGGTTCGCTCGAAGAGATCGAGACACGCCTCGATGCCCTGTCTGGTCTCGTAGCCGTGCCAGGCGACGGCGGCGTTGCCCCAGTCGACCCCGTTGTCGGTGAGATGCTTCACCGCGTCCGCCACCGCGCCTTCGTAGCGGAAGCCCATGTAGGACAGCAGGAGCACCATGGTGTCGGGCGCGACCTCGCGGATCGTCTCGTACATCAGGAGCTGATCGTCCCAGTCCTTCGGCACCCAGTGGGCGGCGGTGAAGTGGACCGGCTCGTTCTTCGCCTCGAAGATGACGTGTGTCTCGTCCTTGTATCGCGGACCATAGAACTTCCAGAAGTCCCTGATGAAGTCCATGGAGTGGATGGCGCCGTTCTCGCCGTTGCATCCGATCGTGATGATGAGGTAGAGGCCCGCCTTGCCGCACCGCTCGACGAGGACGTCGCAGTCCTCGGCGTTGTAGCCGACCGGATCGGTGTTCCCCGAGGAGTCGCCTTCGAGGTAGATGTGCAGAGCGTTGTAGCCGTAGTCCTTCGCGAGCGCGTCGAGCGACGCCTGGCTCGGCATGAACTTCTCCTGGCTGCCGTAGGGATCCCCACCGTCCCAGGAGATGCTGACGCCGCGAAGCAGTGTGCCCTTGTCGCTGAGCAATCGATTGAAGCCGAGGGCGTCGTCGATCACGGGCCGACCGCGCTGCGCGCTGGCGGGGACGGCGAGGAGACCGAGGATCAACGCGCACAGCACTCGGTGGAGAAGGCGGGGACGGGTAGGCGGCATGAAGTCGTTCCGAAGCGGTGGGTACGGGTGGCGGTCTTCGTCGATGCGTGGACGATCTTCGCAGGTCCGCGACGCGTGTGGTGGTCTCCGGACGCGATCGTGTTCATTCCAACGGTCGTTGTCGGAATCGGCGAGCAATTCACGCCGACGAATGCATCACCTCCCGTCGACGGCGCTTGCGGGGTTCGGACTCAACGTTCCGACGGCGGACGGGGCCGTGTTCAGGGACATTTGCCCCAGACGCCGAGCAGCAGTCCGATGTCCGCCGCGTCGACCCGTCCGTTGCCGCTCAGGTCCGCGGGTGCGAAGTCGGTCGACCAGGCCGCGAGAATCCGTGCCAGATCCGCACCATCGACCTTGTCGTCGCCGGTGATGTCGCCGGGGCAGGGGCGTACCGAGCCGGGGCCGGTGAGGATCGTGTGTCCGTTGTCGTAGAGTCGGATCCAGTCGACTAGATATTCGGCCGGAAGCGGGGCCGTGATGGCGTTGCGATCGTAGATCCCGGGGAAGTTACCGCCGACGGCAAGATTGACGATGAGGAAGTGGGGGGCGTGGAACTCGTGGCCGCCGAAGCTGTCAGGGTCGGAAATGTCGATGATCCAGACCCGCTCCCCGTCGATGTAGGTCGCGATGGAGATCGGCGTCCACTCCATGCGCCAGATGTGGTAGTCCTCGTCGAGTTCGACGCCGACCGCGCGGCTCTCCCCGTAGGATGCGTAGTTGCCGTCGATGTCCCAGTGGGCCGTGGAGTACACTCGGCGGTTGGCTTCACCATTGGCGAGGGCCCCGGAAAAACCCATCTCCAGGATGTCGATCTCGCCGCATCGCGGCCAGCCGACGCTCGAGATGTCGTTGCCCAGCGTCCAGAACGCGGGCCAGAGTCCATCGGCGAGGTCCGGGATCTTGATCCTCGCCTCGACCGTGCCGTACTGGAACATCACCTTGTCCTCGGTTCGGACCCGACCGGAGGTGATAATGCCACTCTCCCGTCGGCGGGCGGTGAGCACGAGGCTTCCGTCCTCGACGCGGACGTTGCTGGGATCATCCGTGTAGATCTGGAGTTCGTTGTTGACCTGGAGGTTCCCGATCGCAGGCGTCCAGACGAGCGGGTCGGGTGGACCATCCTGGTTGAACTCCTCGCTCCAAAGAGCTCCGTTGTCGGCGGCGAGGGCGGCCGCCGAGGCGGCGGCGACAGAGCCTAGCAGCATGCAGGTGATCGGGATGCGGTTGTTCATCGATGAGCTCCTCGGAAGATGGATCCAACGGTGGATTTGATGCGGGGTGGCGTGTTCGGTTCAAGCTTCGCGACGGATTGTCGTGGGGTTTCGGGCTTTGTTCCTGGATCGCCTACCATAAAATATCTCGGATTCCCCGCTCCGGAACCATGGAAATCCGAGGACTCTCCCCCCGTTGCGGGCGTCGAGGCGTCGATCCCAGTGCGGCAGTTCCGATAGCGGCCCCGGCCGCCGCTCACCACGGTCCGACGCGATGAGCCACCGGTCTCTCCACCCGTCCAGGGGTGGCCTACGGTCCGGTCGAGGCGGGGTCTTCGTGGTCGTCGGTGGAGACGGTCGGCGGTCGATCGAGGAGGCTCCGGATGGTGTCGAGATCGTCGGCTTCCGACGCCGGCTTGTCGGGACGACGACGCAGGATCCGCGGGAACCGGACCGCCAGACCGGATCGATGTCGATCCGATCGTTGAATGCCCTCGAAGGCGAGTTCGAACACGAGTTCCGGGCGGACGACTCGATAGGGGCCGCTCCGTTCGACGGTGTTCTTGCGAATCCAGCGATCCACCTCCTCGATCTCCTCCTGCGTCAGTCCGGAGTACGCCTTGGCGAAGGATGCCAGCCGAGGTTCGGTGCCGGTGCGATCCCAGATCGCGAAGGTGTAGTCGGTATAGAGGTTCGCGCGTCGTCCGGATCCGGGTTGCGCGCCGATCAGGACCGCATCCGCGGTGAGGGGTTCGATCTTCCACTTCAGCCAACCGTCTGATCTGCGTGTCCGGCCCACGCCGTAGGTCGACGCCCGAGGCTTGAGCATGAGTCCCTCGGTGCCGCGTTCCCGCGCACGACCGCGCAGCGACGCGGCCTCCGACCAGTTTCGCACGGCGAGCGATCGGGACGGCTCGATCGCCGGATGGCACGTCGTCCCGCACATCTCCTCTAGTCGTCGACGACGTTCCTCGAGTGGTCGATCGCGAAGGTCCTCGCCTGCCGCCTCGAGGAGGTCGTAGGCGATGAACCGGGCATCGTCTCGTTCGAAGAGTGCGAGCTGCGCATCCGGCGCGGCCTTTCGATTGAGTCGTCGCTGCAGTTCGAAGAAGGTCTTGGGTCCGTTCTCGCCCCAGAGCAGGACCTCGCCGTCGAGCACGGTGTTCTCGGGTAGATCGAGTCCCGAGAGGAGGGATGGAAAGAGGTGGCCGATCGACTCCTCGCCGCGCGACCACAGGCGACGCTCCGACGCACGAACGATCAACTGGGCGCGGATTCCGTCCCACTTCTCCTCGACGATCCAGTCTTCTATCGGCCCGAGGTTGTCGACGGGGCACTCCAAGGCGTGGGCGAGGAAGAAGGGGTACGGGCGGTCGCGATGCTCGTCAACGCGTTCCGGCTCAAGCAGCCGGCGATACTGCGCCGGACTTGGTTCGAATCTTCCGGTGAGTCGATGGGCGACGAGTTCGGTGTCGAGATCGCCGAACGCCGCGAGAGCGCGGACGACGGTCTGCCGCTGCACCCCGATCCGAAAGCCGCCGCGCACGAGCTTGTGATAGACGAGTCGTTCGTCCGGGCGAAGGTTCGACCAGGCGTCGCGAACGAGGCGGCGCTTTCCATCCGGTGACGCGGTGGCCAGGGGAAGCACGCGTCGCCTCATGACCGTCGCGAGCGTCTCCGGCGATGCGGCGTCTGGGGGCGGGAGGAGAAGCGCGATCGTCTCCGAGAGGTCGCCGACCGCGGTACGGCATTCTTCGAAGAGCCAGGGAGGGCAGTCCGCGACCTCGAGGCAGAGTGCACGAAGGAGTCGCGACACCCCGAGGCCCTTGGGGCGGTTCCCCGTCAGGAACGCGATCGCCCAGGCGGCATCCTCGTCGTCCACCTCGGCCAGGTATCGCTGGATGAGCGTCGTCTTCTCCCGGGTCGAATTCGTCCCGTCGAGTGCGAGGTAGAGGTCGGTAAACCGTCTCATGAGTCGGGTCGCTCCACCGCGAGAGCCTCCTCGGGCGTCGCGTCGCCGCGGATCGTCTCCGGCGGGGTCTCGCCGACGTACCGGGTCGGCACCTCGAACGTCTCGAGGCCGAGCCGCTCCCGCACATACCGGGCGAGCGGCGCCGTGAAGCCGTGCGTGACGCCGATCCGGTTCGCGCCGCATTCCTCGATCGTCCGCAGCAGGCCCGGCCAGTCGGCGTGATCGCTGAGCACGAAGCCTCGATCCACCGCCTGCCAACGTCGTCGGCCTCGGACCTGCATCCATCCGGACGCCGCGGCAATGCGCATGCCTCCGGGGCCTTCGAACGCGCGGATCCACGGGGTGCCGGTGGCGGAAGGAGGGGAGATGACGATGCCGCCCCCCGAGAGTTCGGCGGCGGTCGTTCGATTCGCGGGCACGGTGGGGGGAAGTTCGATGCCCGCGTCGCGATAGACCTCGGTGGGTCCCCGGAGTGCGCCGTGCAGGCCGATCGGTCCGATCGTCGGATCGAGTCCCGCGAGCAGTCGCTGCGCCTTCCCGAATGCGTACGCCATGAGGACCGTGGTGCGACCGGTCGCCGCGTTCTCCCGCCACCAGCCATTGATCGCGTCGAGGGTGGACTTCGAGTCGGGCCACCGGTAGATCGGCAACCCGAAGGTGCTCTCGGTGAGCAGGGTGTCGCACCGCACCAGTTCGAACGATTCACAGCTCGGGTCCGGCTCGCGCTTGTAGTCGCCGGTGACGCACCACACCTCCTCGCGATGTTCAATGCGGATCTGGGCGGAACCGAGAACGTGTCCGGCGGGGTGGAGGCTCACCGCGCAGTCGCCGAACGACCGTCGCTCGCCCCAGTCGGAGGGTACGCCCTCGAGATTTCGGTCGAATCTGACCCGCATGATCTCCAGGGTGTTCGGACTCGCGATGTAGCGGCCGCATCCCGGCGTGGCGTGGTCGGCGTGGGCGTGGGTGACGACGGCCGTCTCGACCGGCCGCCAGGGGTCGACGTGGAATCCGCCGGCCTCGCACCAGAGTCCCTCGGCGGTGGGTCGGAGTAGGGGGTTGGCGGCCATGCTCCAACGATAGCTTTGGCCCGGGGTGAAATCGCTATCGACGCGCTGCGAAGGGCAGAGGATCGCTCAGTGGGGGGCCGACTCCTCGGAGTGACTTCGAAGTCGCTCGTCGGCGGATACCACCGGTTCGAAGCGCGCCTCGAGGCGACGCATCGCCCGGACGACGTCCTCGCCATCGATCAGATCCGGTCTGGTCTGGACGTAGGCGGCCAGGATCGCGGTCGCATGTTCGGCGAGGGCGCGATCCGCGACGGTCTCTGCATGGTCCATGGGGATCGCATAGGTGAAGTGGCCGGACGGTGCGGCGTAGGTCGGGATCTGGACGAATTCACGATCCTTGCCCGGACCGATCTCTCGCCCGTCCTCCGCGGCCAGGCCGGCTTCGACGAAGAAGTCGACGGCGTCGTCGGGGTATCCGAAGAGATAGCCATAGCCCCGCCATCGGTCCTTCCGCGGCATCCGGTCGACGACCGCCACGATTTCGGCGGGATGGGTGGACGGGGTGATGCCCCAGGGACCCCAGAACCGATCGTGACGTTCGATCATCCTCGCCAGGGCGGTGCGATGTACCACGAACGCGTGGGCCGTACGGTTGCCGTCGTACACCTTGTCGAAGACTTGGATGTCGCTGTACCACACGTCGTTGCGGAGCGGGGAGAGGGCCTGTCGGACCGCTTGGAGCTCGGCGAGGTCCGGGTCGTCGACTTCGAAGTCGCCTTGCCAGATTCCCGTGCTCATCGGTTTCAGGCCGCCGGCGAGGGTGTACAACGCTTCGTGGTCCGTGGCTGCGAAGAGCAGCTGGCGCGGTTCGACGACGGGCGTCGTTGTTCTCGTGGTGACGGACCGGTCCGAGACGCAGCCGCCCAGTATGACGACGACGAAGACGGACGCGAGGAGGCGGTTGCGCAGCAGGTCATGTCGCCGCGTCGCACGACGACTCGTTTTAGTGGTCATTTCGTCCCCGGTTCGGCATGCGAGGTGGAAAGCGCGGTGAACAGGTTCGCGATGAACCACGCGGAGGCCGCGGAGAGCTGCAGGTAGTCTCCCAGGTCGCTCAGTCCGTAGGCGAAGACGCTGCCGATCCAGCAGAGACTGGCCAGGGTCTGTCCGGCCCACGCCACCCCGAGTGACCGAAGCGATCTGGGGTCCGGATCGATGGCGGTCTTTGGAGCGTCGTTCAACAGATGCACTCCTCGCCGCAGCAGGACAGATCGTCGAGGTACATGCCCCAATGGCGGTACTCCTCGAGTCGGCTTGCCGGGAGCCCGAGCGAGGTCGCGATCGCCTTGGCCACGACCGCGAATCTCATTCGGAACTTGAAGATGAAGCAGAAGACAACACCCTCGTGCCGCACCTTTGCAGGCATCAGCTCAGACACACAGTAAGCCGCACAATCAGCCGCATGATGCAACAACTCCTGCATATGACCCCCCCCCTCTGCTATCACTCTCCCCTGTCTGTGCTGAGCCCTGTACTCGCTACCTGCGGCCCGCAGAGGAAGAGCCCGGGCGTGGCCGTAGACTCGTCGACCTTATTGAGCACAGGGTCGCTGCTGCCACGAGGCGTTCAGTGTGCGTGTGTGAGGGGATGGTGGTGTGTGATCCATATGGGGATGTGTGTGTTAGGTACCCATATGCATGTGTGCGTGTGTGTGTTTGTGCA
>PKCT01000188.1 GCA_002862325.1 Phycisphaerae bacterium | reverse complement strand
CGAGTGCACCGCCTCGTGCGCGATGAGCTCGACCATGGGGTACCGCCGGTTCGGGTAGTCGCCCCACCAGGCACCGATCGCGATCTTGACGCCGCTGGAGAAACCGCCACCTCCGGTCGGAAGGATGAGCAGCGATCGAATCATTCCCGGGCTCGGCTCGACACCGGTCAGCTCGAGCAGATGCGGCCGAACCTCGCGATACACCTCGTAGATCGCGTCGGCGAACTTCTCGGTGCCCTCGTGGTACTCGACCGTGAGCGGACCGATCTGTCGTGACAGTTCCGCCCTGGTCGGCCGGGGTCGTCGGCTCGCGTCGATCGTCTTCCCCTCGGCTCGGGAGACCAGCATCGGCGTGACCCAGTCGGCGTTGATCGGATCACTCGCATCCGGCTTGCGACCGAAGAGACCGCGACTCCCGAGCACGACGTGTCCGTCGCTGTACCGCCGGCTCGCGAGGACCGGTTCGCCGTCGCCGTCCAGGACCAGCGGCGTCCACGTCTCGTCGAGTTCGAGCACGGTGCCCCGGCGGAATTCGATCGCGTGTTCGGCGAGCTCCCCGGCGCCCCGGAGAGGCTTCCGCGCGGATCGGTCGGTGAAACGAGCAGAGAACGCCTCGGCCACCTTCTGTCCGGGGGGCATCACCGTCGCGCCGTCGCCCATGAGCAGTACCGTCCCCCCGTCGTCCACGAATTCGACGATGTGGTCGATCGACGCGGATGAGTACGGCACCCGTGGACTCCCCGCCACGAGCAGCAGGAGGTTGGCGTTGGAGAGATCGCACTTGGAGAGGGTGCCCCAGTTCCGGGCATCCCGACCATCCTCCTTCAGGTACTGACGGTGGAAACGCCCGTCCATGTAGAAGGTGAATTCGTGGCTGATGTCCGACACCGAATGGACGGTCGGCGGATCCGAAATCGCGACGGCGAACGCGAGGACGCTGGAGAGGAGGTGGAGCATCGATACGAGCGTACCCGCTTCGGCCGGGATTCCAGTGGCGAAACCCTCCGACGACGGTCACCATGGAGTCATGCAGACCCTCGTCCTCGTCTCCTGCCTGTCGGTCGTCGCTCCGTTCGCCCCCCCCGCTCCCACGCCACCATGTTCGTGCTTCGACACCGCCGCAATCTTCCAGGACGACCCGGCGCCGCCGACGCCGACCGAGGTCTACGAGGTGGTCGATCTTCGCGGATGGACGATTCGCGTCAATCCCGCGCTGCTCGCGAAGCCGGCGCTCTGGTCGAAGGTCCGCGACGAGCTCGACCATCAGCTCTACGCGATCACCCGGGTCGTGCCGCAACCCGCGCTCGACCGCATCCGCGGGATCGAGATCTGGGCCGAATTGGAGATGCCCAGGACCGCGTGCATGTGCTACCACGTCTCGCGGGGCTGGCTCGTTCCCAACGGTTACAACGGCGACAAGGAGGGAACGGTCGAGATCGGGAACGCCGAGGCGTTCCTCGAATGGACCCGCGGCCAGCCGTGGATGGTGCTGCACGAACTCGCACACGGCTACCACCACCAGGTGTTCGGCTACGACGACGCCGAGATCGTCGAGGCGTTCGAACGCAGCCGGGATTCGGGCGACTACGACCTGGTCGGACACATCTCCGGCACGCCGCGTCGCCACTACGCGCTGACCAACCAGATGGAGTGGTTCGCGGAGACGACCGAAGCCCTCTTCGGCACGAACGACTTCCATCCCTACGTGCGAAGCGAACTCCGAGAGGTGGATCCGGAGGGCGCCGCGCTGGTCGAACGGCTGTGGCGGTCGCCACCGGAGGACGGGGACGCCTGACCGCGTCGAATCCGCGGACCGAGGATCATCCACCGTCCGTGGGCGTGAAGGTCGTCTCGATCGGGTCGTCCCGCTCGTCCTCGATCGGCTCGACCGACTTGGTCTTCGAGAAGAGCTGGATCACCACGACGCCCGCGATGATCAGGGCCATCCCCGCCATCGCGGGGCCGTCGACCCGCTGCCGGTAGAGGAACCAGCCGGCGATCGTGATGGTGACGATGCCGACGCCCGACCAGATCCCGTAGGCGACGCCGAGGGGAATTCGCTCGACCGCCTTCGCGAGCGCGAAGAAGCAGACGACGTAGCCCACGATGACGATGACGCTCGGCCACAGTCGCGTCATGCCGTCGGCGGCGCGGAGGGCGGTGGTGGCGATGACTTCGGTCACGATGGCGATGGCGAGGTAGACGTAGGGCATGGCTTCGATGTGATCGACCGGTCGGGGCTCGCCGGCCCCAAGATTGCCGCGAAATCCGGCGAGGCGGACCCGTGGACCACGTTTCGCCGATCGGGACGATCCAGGTACGCTTGGTCCCATGCCCTCCACCGAAGACCTTCTTCGAACGCTCAAGGAACTCCCCGACCGCACCGCACGCTACGCCTGGCTGGACGGTCTCGACCGCACCGAACGGAACGCGGTGTTGAACCGCCTGCCCGCCGGCGACCGGCAGCGATATCGCGCCCACGAGGCGAGCGAGCTCAAGGCGAGCAGGCGACGGGTCGCGGAGGACGACGCGGCCAGGCGCCGCGAACTCGCGCTCGCGGGCCGGGCGACCGACATCGCCGACATGATCGAGGCCCTCTACACCGTGATGCCGAAGTTGACCGAGAGCCAGCGCGAGTGGGTGGAGCGCATCGATCGGACCGCGGCCGCGAGCGACCGACGTTCCAAGTACACCCCTCGTCAGGCCGAGGTCATCCGTGATCTGTACCGGAAGCGTTTCCGGCCGTCGCCGGGGTGATCGAGCCGTCCCCCACGGTCTCGACGTCGTGACCGGTGATGATCTCGTTCACGCCGTTCTGCAGCACGTAGGCCCACGCCCACGACCACATCGCCGAGATCCGACTTCGGAAGTTGATCAGGAAGGTGATGTGCACGATCGCCCAGACGATCCAGGCGATGAACCCGGAGAGATGGACCGGGCCGGCATCGAGCACCGCCTTGCCGCGACCGATCGTCGCGAGCGACCCCTTGTCGAAGTACTGGAACGGCTTGGTCCGCTTCGGCCTGCCCTTCAGAACGCGGGCGATCGCATCCCCCGCGTAGGCGCCCATCTGGATCGCCCCTTGCGCGACTCCGGGCACCGGGCCGTCGGTCTTCGCGTTGTGGCTGCTCGCCAGGTCGCCGACCACGCGGATGTCCGCGCGATCGCCGACGGTGAGATCGGGGTTCACCGGCACCCGGCCACCCGGACCACCATCGATCCCCAGCCCGGAGGTGATCATCGCGCCGAGTCCGGTCGCCTTGACGCCGGCCGCCCAGATCGGCGTTCGGGACGCGATGAACTCATCTCCGACCTGGACGCCCGATTCGGTGATGTTCGTCACCATGCTTCCGAGTCGGATCTCGACTCCGTACGCCTCGAGCGTACGGGTCGCCGCCGCGGACGACTTCCGCGACATGCTTGCGAGCACGCGGTCGCCACCTTCGACCAGCACCACCCGGGTACGGGCGACGTCGAGGTTCTTGAATTCGGAGGCGAGGCGATCGACCGCGAGCTGCTTGATCGCCCCGGAGAGCTCGACGCCGGTCGCACCCGCACCGATGACGACGAAGGTCAGCCACGACGGAATCTCGTCGTGATCGCCGCGAGCCCGGGCCAGTTCCGCCTGTTCGAACGCGTTGAGCACCCGGGATCGGACCTTGAGAGCCTGGCTCAGACTCTTCATGCCCGGCGCATACTCGGCCCAGTCGTCGCGGCCGAAGTAGTTGTTCTCGACCCCGGTCGCCACCACCAGGTGGTCCCAGGGCATCTCGAGATCATCGACGTGGACGATCCTGCGATCCAGATCGAGACGGTCCACCTCGCCGCGGAGCACCGTGACATCGCGGCGTCGATCGAAGATGCGACGCAACGGCGTCGCGATCGCGCTGTCCGCGAGCACGCCGGTCGCTACCTGGTACAGCAGCGGTTGGAAGAGTGAATGATTCTGTCGGTCGATGAGTACGATATTCGCATCGACGCGTCCCAGCTTGCGGATGCACGAGACGCCCCCGAAGCCGCCGCCGATCACGATGACGTTGGGACGACCTTCGATGTACCCCTTGTCGACTGGATGTGCCATGTCGTGCAGTCTACCGCCCCGGCGATCCGCGATCATCGGATGGAATCCGGTAGTCTTCGCCTCGGCGAGGCGGGGCGACGCAAGGACGAGTCGCAGCCGGTCGCATCGCCGACGATTCGACGCGGGAGTCGGATCGCGTTCGACGGCACGATGCCGCTCACGGACGGGTCGTACCCGCCGTGCCGAGGAACCACGATCGATTCAAGGAGTCCCCATGACCAGTGACCCCGCCCCCGTCGCCACCCTCGGATCGACCCTGCCCCACGGAAATCGCGCGGGCGTCGTGATCGCCCTGATCCTCGCGCTCGCAGGCGTCGCGGTCCAGGGATTCGCGGTGAAGATGGCGTTCGACGTCGATCTGAAGCCGGACCCGGACATGAAGGCGACCGAACTCGCGGCCTTGTCCGCGCTCGTTGTGGGCTTCTACATGGCCTGCGGACTGCCGTTCACCGTGGTCTCCGGGATCATCGCCTTGGTCGGTGCATGCCGCCGGACCGATCTGCGAGGGGCGTATCGCGGCCTCCTGGCGATGGTGATCGTGGTGGAACTCCTGCTGTTCGGAATGCTGTTGACGGAGATCGGGCGGACGCACGAGCAGGCGGTCGCGCTCGACGAACAACGTGCGACGGCGACCCCCGCCGAGCCGGCCGCGACGGACGGTTCGTGAACGGAGACACGTCGACCGATCGATCCAAACGCGGTGTCTGGTCGCTGGCCGTGACGTTGAGCGTCGTCGGCATCGCATGCCAGACGCTTTCGGTGATCGGAATCATCCAGGCCGATGACCGGGCGAGGATCGATGGTGCCGGCTTCGGAGGCATCGGTGGACTGCTCTATTCCCTCGTCTATCTGGGAAGCGTGCTGGTACTCGTCGTCCCCTGGGGAATCGCCCTCGCCGAACTCTGGCGGGCGACCGACCTCCGACGCGGCTACGCGATCCTCTTCGGCGTGATCACCGCCACCGTGGCCGCGAGCATCGCTGCACTCGTGTTCATCGACTGAACCGGTCGAGGGAACCGTCGGACGACATCCGTTCCACGACCGATATCGTCGGACGAATCGCCGCCGCCGCGATCGCCCCATCGGCGTTCCGGTGTCACGCAACGCGACCGCGCGTTCGACGCCGTGCGATTGGGGTCAAGACCTGATGCCACGGGACGCAATGTCGTGATGATTCGCCGCTACGCTCCCACACCTTCGAGCCAAGCCTTCACGACACGAGGGACGACGATGACGAGATTCACGATCTTCGCGACGCTCTGCGTCACCACCGGAACCGCCTTCGCGGACACCCGCACGATCTGCGAGGTCGGCTGCGACTTCGACGCCGACAACACGGTCGTCCCGGTCGCCGAGTGTGAAGACGTCAGCCAGTCGGCGGCCGAGACCCGCCTCGAGGGCGAGGCCGTCACGATCCGCGGTACGCCCGACCTCGACGGGCGACCGACCACCATTCTCGACGGCGCCGGGGCGCACACCGTCGTGGTGGTGGTCGATCGCGCAACGGACGCGACCGTCGGGTGGACGGAAGCGATCCCGGCATCCTCCTGATCGCCCGGGGCCCTGCCTCTGAGTCCATCCGGATTCGCCGAAGCCCCGTCACCCCACGACGACCGTCACCTACCACCGCACCCACGGAACCACGACCACGATGCCGACTCGCCACCCTTCACGTCTGACCGCCACCCTCGTTCTCACCGCGATCGGCCTCGGCTACGCCGTCGCCGAGGTGCTGGGCGACGCGATGAACGACGCGCCGGCCGAGGGGATCGTGGACGAGACCCGCGACGAGACCGGCGACGAGACCCGCGACGACGCAGGCCGCGGACGAGACGACGACCGGGGCTGACACCGAATCACCTCCCGCGTGAAACCGCCCGAACCCATCCGGCGTTCCGGCGGCTTCTGTGCGCAATGGTGCGAGCCGACCCGGAATTCGTCGGACGCACTGTCACGAGATCCCCCGTCCCCACTACCTCAGGCGTCAATTCGAACTCGGAAGAAGGAACCCCCCATGCCCACCCGACATCCCTCCCGTCTGACCGCCACCCTCGTCGTCACCGCGCTCGGCCTCGGCCACGCCGCGACCGAAGCGTTCGGCGACGCCGCCTACGAGGTGACCGACACCCTGATCGAGCTGACCGGCGACGGACTGTGCGCCGAATCCTCGGCCAGCGCGTCCTATTCGTTTCATCCGAGCATGGTGCTCCATACTCCGCTCGTCTTCGATTCGCTCGACGCCGCGCCGATCGACCTCGAGAAGGGGGCGACCAACGCATTCGGCGGCCAGACGACAAGCCGGGCGATCTTCGTGGCCGACCAGACCGACACCACCATGTTCCTCGTGATGGGAGGCCGGGCCCACGCGTCGATGCCAACCGCCACGCCCGGCCACTACGTGGCGAACACGAAGGTGGAGGGCCACGTCGACTTCGTGATCGACCATCCCACGACGCTCCACCACGAGACGTGCATCCACGCCACCACCTTCTACTCCAACGGCATCCTCGAGATCCAGCGGCTCACCGCGGCCGGTGAGGAGCCGCTCGACCTGTTCCAGAACTACCAGGGGAACAACGTGATCTGCCAGGACGGGTCGATCGAACTCGAACCGGGCGACTATCGAATCTCCTTCTTCGCGGTCGCGTCCGCGGTCTCGAGCGGCTGGACCCCGTCGCCCAAGAACCTCCACACCATGATCGAGACCGAGCTCGAGTTCGTACCGATGCCCAAGCCCGGCGACGTCACCGGTGACGGCGTCGTCGACGGGGCGGACCTCGCCCGCATATTGGGCAGCTTCGGGACGAGCGCGACCGGCGGCGACCTCAACGGCGACGGCATCGTCGACGGCGCGGACATCGCGATCGTCCTCGCCCACTGGGGCTGAACCGGAATCTCCTGCACGACGCCGGGTGACGACGGCGGTCGATCGAGTGCGACGAAAAACCGGGTGGTCGCTGTCACACCGGCGTCGAACGCTCCTACTCCAGGAGTCAATTCGAACCTCGGAAGAAGGAAACCCCCCATGCCCAGCCAACGACAGACCACTCGAACCCTCCTCCCCGCCGTCCTCCTCGGAATCCTCGGTACGACGACCGCGGCGATCGCCGACGCGACCTTCGACGTGCCCGCCTTCATCGTCGGCGTCGCCGGCGACGGCGAATGCACCGATGCCGCCGGCGAACTGCTCGGCGACTGGGACTTCGCGCCCGGCGATCCGACCTCGAAGTTCTACCACTCGATGGATGACGCCCCGATCGCGCTCCAGCTCGGCGTCTTCGATCCCATCGGGGCGGAGAGTCAGGGCCGCGGCGTCTTCGACGTCGTCCGGACCGACACGACGCTCAGCATGCTCGCGGCGTGTCGCACCGTCGCCCGAAACGGGAACGGGGCCGGACACGCGAAGTCGTACGCGATGGTGCACGGCGAATGCCACCTCAAGATCGACCAGCCGTCGATCATGCACTCGGAGTGGTGCCACAACACGACCGGTCCCGGGACCTGGGGCAAGCTGCGGCTCCGCAGACTCGTGAACGGGAACTTCCAGGACTTCAAGTCGTTCGACCAGCTGGCGCCGCTCGGCGAACAGTGCGAGATGGAGACGATCGAACTCGAGCCCGGCTACTACCAGCTCTGGTTCACCGCACGATCGTTCATCCAGACCACCCCAGGCGAGATCGGCGACTCGATCATGGGCGTCTCGGTCACCGAGTCGCACTTCGAGATCGTGCCGGCCCCGAAGCCCGGCGACGTCAACGGCGACGGCGTCGTCGACGGGGCGGACCTCGCCCGCGTCCTCGGTGCCTGGGGCACGAACGCGGCGGGCGCGGACCTCAACAACGACGGCACCGTGAACGGCGCGGACCTCGCGATCGTCCTCGCGAACTGGGGCTGATCGAGTTCGACGCGGAGACGGACGGAAGCAGGGAAGAGGATGATCGGGAGAGAAAGAAGGGAAAAGAGAGACGGCCGGCCCCATCCCGGGGCCGGCCGCCGCTTCTTCCTCAGGAGGTGGAGCGCTCGTCGTCGGCGAGCGACTTCCTCCATCTCCCACCCCAAACCTCGGTACGGTGCCATGCGAACGCATCCCCATCGACGGGAGGACCACCGATGACCGATCTCGAACTGCATCACGACCCGGACGCGCGGACGCGCGACCTCGCGGCCCGGAACGGTCCCACCGTGGTCCTCGTCCTGCTCCTCCTCGCCACCGCGGTGATCGCGGGGTTCGGATGGGCCATGACGATCAATTCGCTCGGCAAGGCCGGGTTCGCCGAGATGGGCGTGGGGATCGGCTTGACGTTCGCCTACGCCACCACCGGGTTCTGCGTTCCCGCGGTCTTCCTCGCCCGCGCGATCCGCCGCGGGGATCCGACCCGGCACTCGATCGGCGTGCTCGCGCTCGTCGGCCAGATCGCGGGCATCACCCTCTCGATCGCATGCATCGGATCCGGCGTCCTGCTCGTTCCCGCGATCGCACCGCAACCTTGGCTCCAGGTCGTCGGCATGCTCGCAGTCCTGCCCCTTCCCCCGTCCGCCGTCTCGACCGCGATCATCGCCTGGCAATCCGGGAGATAGTCGATCTGGATCCTGGCATCGGCCACGGTATTCGGGGCGTGCCTCATTCCCGCCACCGCCTGATGCACGTGTCCGCCGGGCGGGGTCGCGACCGTCTCGAATCGACGCCGGAGGCGGCTTCCCCGGGGAATCGACCCTTCAACGGCCCGATCCGCTGGAATCACGAGTGCGACGTTGTACGCTGGAGTGCCGGTCCGTACCTCAATTCGCCTTGGAGAAAAGATGCGTCGCACCAGCGCCCTCGTCCTGTCGGGTCTCGCCGCCACCTTCGTCGCCGGCACCAGCGACGTCCTCGCGGTCGACCGCGCGAAAAAGGATCGTGTCCGCGTCGACGACGTTCGCACCGTCGACCGCGCGACCCTCGATCACGGACCACACCGTCCGGCCCACCGACGCGCCGCGACCGGTCAGTCTTCGCGCCTGATCTGGGACTACCGCGACACCGCCCCGAGCAAGGTGTCGCTCGTCGACTATCACCACTGGCTGCTCGACTACTGCCGGAGCGAGACGCCCGAACGACTCGTCCTCTACGTGAGCTCGCCGCAGATCGCCGACCAGACGTTCTGCGACTTCTACGATCCGACCGCCGCGTCGAGGACCGGCACGACCGACCTCAATCTCGTCGGTTTCCTCGCGACGATGTCGACCGAGTCGGCCCTCCAGGGGATCGAAGTGGAGCTGCTCGCAGACGCCTCCTCCTTCAACCCCGTAAACGACACCACCTGCGGCGGCTGGACGCCGAACCCCACGACGCCGACCGTCGGCTCGATCACCGCCCCGACCCTGCCCTCGCGCGGATGGGGTCCCTGCACCGGCTGCGCCGCCGATCGCACCGCGATGGGTCTGCTCCTCGACTGGTTCGGCACCCTCGCCGCACGATCGGAGGTCACAGGCGGCGTCCTCAAGGGACTGACCATCGACCCCGAGTCGAGTCGCAACCCCGGTGGCAACGCGTACTACATCGAACTCGGCCTCTGGATGGACATGTACCGCACCGCGACCGCGGCCGTTCAGGACATGCGACTCGGCATGACGGTCGGGGTCGAGTCGCACACCTTCGGCAAGCTCGTCAACACCGACTTCCCGATCCCCGCCGCCTACAACGTCTCGACCTACGACGCCACCTACCTGGGGTCCGACCGGCGACTCACGTATCGATCGGGCGACGCGAGCCCACTCGTCGATTCGGTCTATCTCCAGGTCTACGACGAGTGCCTCGTCAAGAACGGCGTGCTCCTGCCCGGAAGCTTCTATCAGTGGATGTGCAGCGGCGGTGCGGACTCCGGCGTCGCACCGACCCCGATCGCCCCGGTCGCGCCATGGTCGACGAGCGCCGAGACCGCGGCCAACATCCTCGCCGCGACCCTCCGACGTCGCCCGGAACAACCCGGTCCCGGCACGATCACCGCCACCGCGGACGCCGGCGTGCCGAACCCGGTGGGTGGCAACCCCGGCGGCGCCGACCTCGTGGGCAGCGGCACCCGGTTCACGCTCTGGCCCCCCTTCGCCCGCATGCAGCTCGTCGACGGCGCGACCCGCATCCCTGCCGCGCCCGCCAGCTGGAACCTGATGAACGCCGGGACCAGCGACACCAGCGCGCAGGTGAACGGACTCCAGGCCTCGGGCGGCCCCTTCCCCTATCGATACACCGAACTGTCGATCGACTACGGCGCCCCGACCGTCAGCGCCGACCAGGTCGACCGGTTCTGGTTCCTCTTCAGCGCGGAGAAGACGACCGACACGCCGTTCTTCGGCTACTGGACCTACGCGGACTTCGAGTCGTTCCTCACCGCGTTCGACGCGACCACCCGAACGGCCGCGAACGCGACCTTCGTCTCGCCGTCCGGCGGCGCGATCCTGAAGCCGCTTCAGGTCGGGATCTACTCGCTCTTCGAGGCGTCCCGCGCGTGGGGCGCCGACTTCTACGCCACGCCGTACCCCAAGAGCACGTTCCTGCGGGCGGACCTCGACGACGACGGCCGAGTCGACGGACGCGACGTCGGCCGACTCCTCTCGATGTGGGGCACCGGCGACCGGCTGGCCGATCTGAATCGCGACGGCGTCGTCGACGAGCTCGATCTCGAATCGATGCTCGCCTCGTGGGGCGACTGAATCCGACCTCGGCGTCCCCAGCGAGCGGACGATCACGCAGTGGCGGGCATGGGCACCGGCTGATCGCAGGCGAGATTCTCGAGCACGACGTCGGCGCATCGCGCCCAGGTCATCGTCCGGGCATGAGCCACGCAACCGTCGCGGTCGACCTCGAGGGCCCGCAGGGCCGCGGCCCGCAGATCCTCGTCCAGCGCCCCGGTCCGTCCCTCGATGACCACGTCGACCGGTCCGGTCACCGGGAAGGCGGCGACCGGCAGCCCGCACGCATTGGCCTCGAGCATGACGACCCCGAAGGTGTCGGTGAGGCTCGGGAAGACGAAGACGTCCGCAGCCGCGTAGGTCGCGGCGAGCTCCTCGCCGAAGCGATAGCCGGCGAAGTAGGTGTCCGGATACCGCTTCTCGAGACCGGCTCGGGCCGGTCCGTCGCCGATGATCATCTTCGAGCCGGGAAGATCCAGGGAGAGGAACGCCTCGAGGTTCTTCTCGACCGCGACCCGACCCGCATAGGCGAAGATCGGACGCGGCAGATCGAGTTCCGTCCTTGGTTCCGGCCGGAAGGTCGCGGTGTCGACCCCTCGACACCAGGTCACGAGCTTGTCGTCGTCGAATCCACGGTCCGCGAGCTCGCGCCGCATCGAGATGGTGGGCACGAGCGTGGCCTTCGCCGGACCGTGGAACCAGCGCAGAAACCGGTCGGTGACGCCGATCGGCAGCCCGAAGTAGCTCTTCATGTACTCGGGGAATCGAGTGTGGTACGACGTCGTGTAGGGGATGCCTCGACGTCTGCAGTGACGGACCGCCGCCATGCCGAGCGGGCCCTCGGTCGCGATGTGGATCGCGTCGAATCCCGATTCGTCGATCATTCGTCGAACGCCACGGCCAGGCAGGATCGCGAGCTTGATCTCGGGATACCGCGGTGCCGAGAAGCTCCGAAAGAGTCCCGGATGGACGATCTGGGTCTCCATGCCGCGCGATCGCATCTCACCGGTCACCTGCTCCCAGGTCCGGACGACGCCGTTGACCTGCGGCTTCCAGGCATCGGTCACGAGGAGGAACTTGATGGTCATCCGGCGGCGTCCAGGGGATCGCGAAGTCCGTTGGCGAACGCGGTGGTGAGCGGAAGCGCGTGCCAGTCCGGTTCGAAGTCGATTTCGAGCTGATCCGGATCGTCGGAATCCTCGTGCTCGTCGATCGTCGCCAGGAACGCCTTCGCGTGGACGAGCTCGATCCGACCGTCGTCGTGCTCCGCGAGCGCCGTGCAGCCTTCGATCCAGTCGCCGCAGTTGTAGTAGTGCACTCCGTCGATGTCGCGGATCTCGGCCTTGTGGACGTGACCACACACGACGCCGTCGAAACCGTCCTTTCTGGCCGCGTCCGCGAGCACCTCCTCAAATCTGCTGATGAACGTGCAGGCCCCCTTCACCTTGCTCTTGATCGACTGGCTCAGCGAGACATGGGGCCGGCCGAACCTTCGACGGATCGCGTTGACGCGCCGGTCGATCGACACCAGCGTCTCGTACGCGACGCCACCGATCCTGGCCAGCATCCTGGAGTGCTGCACGACCAAGTCGAAGCGATCGCCGTGGCAGACGAGCCAGTGTTCACCGTCCGGAGTCTCGTGCTCCGCGACGAGCTTGATCGTGACGCCGCCGAACTCGAGTCCGTTGTATCTACGAGCCGCCTCGTCGTGGTTACCGGGGACGTAGATCACCTCGGTGCCCTTCTCGGCCATCTTGAGGATGCGCCGGACCACCTTGGAGTGGTCGTTCGGGAAGAACCACTTCTGTTTCAAACGCCACATGTCGAGCACGTCACCGACGAGATAGAGACGGTCGCACTTGACGTGCTTCAGGAATCTCGCCAAGGGTTCGGCCTGGCACGCGCGGCTACCCAGGTGGAGATCGCTCAGAAAGAGCGTTCGGCAGTGGAGCTTCTTCGACAAGTCTCAAGCCTCCTGCTTCGAGGTCGTCGCCTGGAGATATATCGACTAGGAATCCTTAGATTGTGCTTAGTGTTCGTGTGGATATTGTCAGTACATCGGGATCCGACCTCGCTCCGCTTCCACGGGATCACCTCGTCGACACCAGATGATGCCGATCGACGGGATCGACGCCCCACTCGTGGTACGCGTCGTAATCGTCGCGATCTCAGTTGTCCAGCTCGAGCCCGCGGCTGGAGAGCAACGCGTGCTGCGCTGCGAGCCTCGCACCTTCGTTCTGTCCTTCCACGATCGAACGCCTTCGACCCTCGGACTCCGAACGAAGACGATCCGCCTGCACGGCGTTCACGAGACGGTGGATCGCTTCGTCGTCGCAGCGGACGACGTGGTCGACATCGAGATTGATCGTCGCACGACGATCATGATCCTCATCGGCATTCAACACCAAAACGTGGACGAAGGGCAGGTCGATCGACACGACCCGAAGCGGCGTTCCCGACGCGATCCCGTGCCTGAACCTTCCGGATTCGGCCAGGAACCTCTCGAACATCTCGTCGCTCGACCAGGACGACTCCGCGCGGAGTCGGTTCCGCAGGGTGATCCAGAGTCCGGGCTCGAGGTCGTCGGTGCGCAGTCGGATGGTCATCGGTGATCCTCCATGATTCGATCGTCGGAAACCGTTCGACCTCCATGTCGAACGGTCGTGGACGATCATCGTCGGAGAAAGCGATGCGCGGACGAAGGAGACGCCGTCTCGCCGCAGATTTCGAGAAAGAGGGTCCCCCAGACCGAACGACCCGCACGACCCGACCCGTTCGATCCGGAGATTCCTCGTTTCGACGCTCGAATTGAAGTGCCTGGGTCAGGCCGACCCGTCTCCGAAGGGACGCCGACGCGGTCGACCACCGCGATGACGCCGCGGCCGCCGCGGTCTCGAACGCGGCGGCGTCATCGCGTCTTCGTCGAGCGGCAGTCCCAGCGTCCGGCGTCGGGCGAGCTCGCCCTCCGCCCGCCAGATCGCCCGCGCCTCGACTTCCTGGCGACGCCGGGCGTAGCCACGCTCGGTGCGTTCGCTTCCGAACATCGCGATCGCCTCCGCCACGCGGGCGGACAGACCCACCACCGCGAAGCGCCGCAGATCGATCGTCAAGGGACCGCCCAGTTCACCGTCGCGATCGAGCACCCCCACGTAGAGGAACGGCAGGTCGACCTCGATCACCTTGAGTGGCGTCCCCGGGGCGGCGGGTGGACGCGCGTGGTGATGTCGGTGGAGCTGCCAGATCATTTCGGCATCGGGCGCGAAGGGTCTCGGCTCCGACAGCGAAGCCGCCTCTCGGATGGTGACCCAGAGATCGGGGCGCAGGTCGTCGTAGGGAATGGGGGTGGTCATGTACGGTCCTCCTTGACCGGATGGAATGAGAGGTTCGGCACCGGAACGCGGCCGTGCGTTCCACAAAGGTGCCGAGGCCGCATCCTGCCAAGACCCGTCTCGACGGCAAGGGAAATGCGCGAAAGCGGAGTTTCCCACCGGGAACCCACAGGTCGTTCACCGCGATATCCACCGGATCGGCCGATCCGATTCGAAACGTGCCGATCACCATGTCCCCACGCGGCCGGCGCCGGTCTCGAGACCGAGGATCGATCGGAAGACGTCGGACGCGTGGTCAGCTTCGACCGGTGTCGATCAACGCCAGTTCGCACGTCGAACCGGCCTCGTCGCAGCGAATGGTCGCGGGCAGGCCGGCGTCGACGAGGATCGACAGCAGGCGGTCCTGGGAGATGACCTGCACCACGGGTCTCTCGAGACCGGGATCGGTGACGCCGTCGATCACCAGGATCCGTGGCCCCGGCGATGCGGCCGCCTCCGCAGGACTCGACGCGACGATCGGCTCGACCGGCGGCGTCGGATCTGGCGTCGCCTGCACCATCCGCGGGGTCCCCGCAGTCGTTCCCTCGATTGAACCGCGGTCGACCAGGAGGAACACCCCCGACACGATCGCCAGGAGCAGCACGCCCACGGCCGTCGCGCGTCGACGTCGACGGGCGGACCGACGGACCTCGACGCGTGCGACCAGATCGCATTCGAGCATGTCCATCCGTCGTCGACCGGCCTCGGAGAGACGGTGTTCCCCGAAGGTCCAGTCGATTCGATCGCGGACATCGTCATCCATCGACATCAGAAGCTCCCTTCAACACGACGAGCGCGCGGCGGATTCGGCCGTCGACGGCTCCCGTCCCGATGCCGAGCTCGCGGGCGATGCGCTGCAGCGTCCAACCCAGCACGAATCGTCGACGCAGCAGATCCGCCGCGTCCTCCTCCAGCATCCGCAGCCGTTCCTGCAGCGTCTCGACGTCGTCCTGCTCCGGTGACGCATCGACGACCGGACCGTGATCCCGGGTGGACGAGGCATGCGACTCCCGTCGCTTTCTTCGAAGCTCGCTTCGGAGATGATCGCGGGCCCGATTGACCAGGACCCGCCGCAACCAGGCCTCGCCCGCGCGATCGGTCTCGAAGACGGGCATCGAGGTGGCCGCCTTGAGGAGGGCGTCCTGAGCCACGTCCATCGCGGCGGCCTCGTCGAGTCCGCACGATCGGACGACCAGTCCCACGCATCGACCGAACCACGCCCGATGCAACGTCGCCACCGCGTCGGGCGATCCCGACGCGAGACGATGTGAAAGATTGGCCAGCCCGATTCGACATGTCACCTGATGGTCCGCCCCGGAATGGTGAGGATGAGACTCGAAGCCATCGTGCCATCGGGATCGCTAGTCGTCGTCCGACGACGCCTCCTCGAGGGCCGCCTCGAGTTCCTCGATCCGAGCCCGGTAGCTTTCGAGAAGTTCGGACGCCTCGTCCTGCATGCGTTGGATCTCCACGACGTATCGCTCTTCGATCCGGGCGAATTCGAGCTGCGCCTCGCCGGCCGCCTCCTCGAGACCCTCCGCCCGGCCGGCCTCGAACACCTCCCGTTCCTCGCCGTCGATCGCCCGCTCGTGCGCCTTGACCGCCTCCGCCGCTTCGAGCACCTCCCCGGCGAGCTCCGCGGCGTCGTACACGCCCTGGAAGATGATGGTCCCCGTAGGCTCGTGTGCCATGATCCGACTGCTTTCGGCGTGGGGCGTCATGGCGAGTGCGAACGAGATCGCCTCCGCGGCCTCGACCACGTCGAGATTGAGGACCGGAAGAACGGTGATCGCGACGCTGGGTGTCTCGTTCGGGGTCCACGTCTCCCGGGCTCGAAGCGCTGCGACGCTGGTCGAGGTCCGGACCCGCGCGTTGTTCGGGAGGCTCGCCGAGCCTTGCCAGTACTTCGCCCCGATCCGAACCGTCGCGTCTCCGATGAAGTCGACGGTGACCATGCCGGCCACATCGGGTTCGATCTGATAGGCGACACCGATGATCGCCTTCATGGCGATCTCGAAGAACGCCTCCTCGGGCAGCACCAGGTCGATCCTCGGAAGCACGATCGAGTCGACGCCGGCGTCGATCAGGAAGTTGATCGGTTCCCGTCCGAAGAGGACACCGCCCACCGCGTCCTTGACCATCGTCGTGTATTCACGCACGGATCCACCAGGGAAATCGAACCGGATGAATCGCTCGCGATCGCCGTCGATCGAATCCTCGTCGCCCGCGGTCATCGCATCGATGGGACGCCCCACCGGAACGACGTTCGAATCCGGTGGAGACGCGTGAAGGGCCGGACCCACGAGCAGGGTGGTCGTGGCGACGAGCGCGAATGTGGCGTGCTTGAACATGATGAGACTCCGTACGAGTGGCCTGGACCCTTCCCCGGACGGGGTCGGTACGGAGGGAGAACGTCGCGGGCGATCGAAATTCCATGCATCCCGATCAAATTTCCGAAGATCGGAGAATCGCCCACGACCCTGCGTCGCGCATGCGGGCCGCAGGTCCATCGACCCAAAAGGCCGCGCCCCACCCCGGCGAAGGGTTGGGATCCGCATACCGGACACGCGACTCCGGCGATCCCCGCTCGAATTCGGCCACGCACCTTCTTTCCCGAACCGGAATCGCAAACCTCTTCCTAAGGTGAACGTTCCCAAGTCGCCGTGGACCGGCGATCCATCGTTCCTCATCCGGGAAGACGACGTCCATGCTTCGATCCTTGCTGCTCACGATCACCATGCTCGCTCAGACGATTCCGATCGCCGGCGCATCTTCGGCACAGGACATCGTCGAGGACGGTCGGTCCAGTTGGTACGACGCGATCTCTCCCGGCGAGGGAGGACCTTCGGACGAGGGCGGGAACCCCGTCGTCCCGAACGTCACCGACGACTTCACCGGGCACGCCTCGACCAACGACTGGTGTTCGAGCATCTTCTGGCATCGCCAGGTCGGCAATCGCTTCGGCAACCCCATGTACGCGATGCCGCTCGCGTTCCGGGCGTCCCCGGACGGTCTGCTGCTCGGACGTCCACCGGCACCGTGGTCCAACGACGTCGCATACTCGTCTCCGTTCGACTACGGCAACGCGCCGATGCGGATCGCCGTCGACGGCCTCTCCGACGCGGCATTCGCGGTGGCAGACGTCGGCGACTGGACGGTCACCCCTCGATGGGAGAAGGACGGCCGGACCCTCGAAGCCACCTTCGGTCACGGCATGCCCTTCGTCTACGCGACGACCGACGGTGGTCGCCCGGTCATCCATCCCAAGTCCTCCCTCGGCGTCGAGCTGATCGAGATCGATGGTCGCGAGGCCTGCTTCCGAATCGCGGACCGGGTCTACGCCGCGTACGCCTCGGAAGGCCGCACGTGGCTCTGGGCCGACGACGTCTTCACCACGGATCTCGCCGTCGAGGACGACCGCTTTGCCGTGGCCTGCCTGCCGGACGCGACCGCGGAGACGCGAGCCGCGTTCCGCGCCGCCGCCGATGCGGTCGTGGTCGACTCCCGAATCGACTGGAGGTACGACGCCACCGCGTCGGAGATGGTCGTCGACTTCGAATTCGTGCTCGCCCCCGGTTCCACGGGCGAACCCATCGTCGCACTCTTCCGGCATCAGTCGCTCGACGCATCCCTCGAGGAGGACGCCTATCTCCCGGGAAGCCTCTCCACCGTCCGCGGCGACATGAAGCTGCTCGCTTCGAGCGACTTCCAGGTGCGGCACCCCTTCAACGGCATCATCCCCCACTTCCCCGATCTCGAACAGTTCGATCGAGACGCGATCGCCGCCGAACTCGCCGACGTGCTCGCCCCGGCCGAGCTGGTCGACGGCCGCGGCACCTACTGGAACGGCAAGTCGCTGGGCCGGGCCGGCCTGCTCCTTCCGATCGCCGAGCAGCTCGGCGACGACGAGGCGGCGGCTCGCATCCTCTCCGAGATGAAGGCCGCGATGGAGGACTGGTTGCGCGTCGATTCGACCTCGGACGAGCCCGACGATCGCTTCCTGGCCTACGACGCCGACTGGGGCACGATGCTCGGCTACCCCGGCGGATTCGGGTCGACCAATCAACTCAACGACCATCACTTCCACTACGGGTACCTGATCATGGCCGCCGCGACGATCGCCCAGAGAGATCCCGCATGGGCGGATGAATGGGGCGGTGGCGTCGAGATGCTGATCAGGGACGTGGCGAACTGGGACCGCGACGACGATCGCTTCCCCTTCCTCCGGAACTTCGATCCGTACGCCGGCCACGCCCACGCGTCCGGCCACGCCGCGTTCGCGAACGGCAACAACCAGGAATCGTCGTCGGAGTCGATCAACTTCGCGACCGCGACGTTCCTCTGGGGCGCTGCGACCGACGATGAGGCGATCCGGGATCTCGGCATCTTCCTCCACGCGGTCGAGTCGAAGGCGATCGAGCAGTACTGGTTCGACGCGGACGACGAGATCTTCCCCGCGGCATATCCGCACTCCCAACTGGGAATCGTTTGGAGCAACGGCGGCGACTACGCGACGTGGTGGACGCCGAACCCCGAGGAGATCCACGGGATCAACCTTCTGCCGATCAACACCGGATCGCTCCACCTCGGACGGCACCCGACCATGATGGTGGACAGCTACGCGTATCTCCGGTCGACCAACTCCGGTCCGCCCACCACCTGGCAGGGCATCCTCTGGAGCGGACTCGCGCTGGGCGCGCCGACGGGTGCACGGACGCTGTTCGAGAAGAACGACTACACGCCCGAACCCGGCACGACCCGGGCCCACACCCGCCACTGGATCGAGTCGCTCGCGGCCTGGGGACGAGTCGACGTCTCCGTGACCGCCGACGTCCCGTACTACGCGGTGTTCACCGACGGCTCCGTGCGGACGCGATTGGCGTGGAATCCGTCGTCGGAACCGATCACGGTGACCTTCAGCGACGGCATCTCCGGCTGCGTCCCGCCCGGCGACGTCGTGAGGCTCGACGCCGACTCGACCCCCTGTTCCGAAGACGAGGTGCCCGGCGACATCGACGGCGACGGCGAGGTCGGCGGTGCGGATCTCGGCATCATCATCAGCAGCTGGGGCGACTGCACCGCGCCCGAATGCACCGGCGATCTCACCGGCGACGGAAAGATCAACGGTGCGGATCTGGGTGTGCTCTTCAGTCTCTGGACCGCCTGAACCCGGCGGCGTCAGCGCTCCCGCCGCGCGGTCATCGGTCGCTCCGCCCACGCCGGCATCCGCGACCATCCGTCGTAGGTCATGTGACTGAATCTCGACGTCATGGCGTCGCCGTCCCGCTCGGACAAGACGACCGCGTGCAGGGAGACGCCGTCCGCGTCGGTTCCGGTGAACCGCATCTCCATGCGATCCTTCGAGACCGTCATCACCTCCCCCGCGAGCACCAGACCCGTGTTGGTCACGTACCGCTGTCGTACCACCCGAGCGTCGAGGTCGAACCAGATCACACCATTTCCGGTCGCGTCGACGCCGCCATCGGGACGTCGAACCCCCTCGGTGATCACCACGCATCGGCGGCCGGCACCCCACGTGGACGTGTTGACGATCTCGACGTCCCCCATCCTGGTGACCCAGGTGCCCGTGGGGTCCCATCCGTCGAGCGCCTCGATGAGATGGTTCACCCGGGTGAAGTCCTGGACGAAGGGCGTCCCTCGACCGTCGGCCCGAGCGATCGTGCGACGACGCGTGTTCTTGTCGACCCGCTCGATGGTGGTGCGCAGCTCGTACGTCTCGCCCTCCGCGGTCTCCTCGGAAGCGACCACCAACCGAGTCTGGTCGTAGCCGACCAGCCAGCCGGAGTCCGACCAGGGGCGATCACCGTCGAATCCGCTCACCGACCAGATCGGACGCTTCTTCTTCGCATCCCAGACGATCGTCTCGGAACCGGACGAGAGGAGCGTCCCGTCCTTTCCGACGTACGTGAAGGATCGGACCACCATGCGACCGCTCTCCTCGATGGTCGTTCTCGCCCGGTAGCGATATTCGAGACCGGCCGGCAACGTCTTCCAGACGTCGGTCGTGACGCCGGTGGCCTCCCACACTCCGAAATCGCCGCCATCGAAGAGGTGCGCAGTGAACGCCTCCCAGGACTCCGGCATCCGAAGTTCGGCGTCCGGATCCCGACCGGCGGTCGACTGCGTCGTGAACGCCAGGACGAGGAGGAGGACGAAGGACGGGGCGAGACGACCGAATCGGGTGGGGTTCATGTGGATTTCCGAAGCGTCGGGAAGTCGCCGGCCGCTGAGCGAGGCCGGTCCACGGGTAGATTGACAGAATCGGTCGGGGAAGGAAACCCGACCGTGGAGACCAGCCATGTCCATTCGCATGTTCACCTCAAGTCTCTTTCTGGGTCTGGCCTCGGTGTCCGCGACGTCGGGAGCCGATGCGTCCGCGACGGAGCGGCGAGACGATGTCGTTGAAATCGGTGATCGAATCCAACCCATCGTCGATCGTCATCTCGTCGCCTCCATGTCGGGCCTGGAACTTCGCCTCGTCGATCCGCGGGACGAAGGATCCGTCTTCACCTTCGATCGGTCTTGGGAGGGTCCGTTCAGTGGGTACTCGACGGTCATTCACGACGGCGATCGCCACCTTCTCTACTACCGGGGCCTGCCGGTGGCGGGCAAGGACGGCACCGACCGGGAGGTCGCCTGCGTCGCGATCAGCGACGATGGACTGGTCTGGTCGCGGCCGAACCTCGGCCGGTTCGAAGTCGACGGAACCCGCGAAAACAATGTGATTCTCGCCGACGTCGCACCCGTCACCCACAACTTCAGTCCCTTCCTCGACACCCGACCCGGCGTACCGGAAGACGAACGATTCAAGGCGCTCGGAGGTTCGGAACGATCCGGACTCGTCGCCTACGTCTCCGGCGACGGCATCCGATGGCGACGACTTCGCGACGAGGCCGTGATCACCGACGGCATGTTCGACTCGCAGAACGTCGCCTTCTGGTCCGAGCCCGAGCAGTGCTACGTCTGCTACTTCCGGACCTGGACCGGCGAGGGATATTCGGGCTTTCGAACCGTGAGCCGCGCGACCTCGGCGAACTTCGTCGACTGGAGCGAGACCGTTCCGATGCGCTTCGGCGACGGACCGATGGAACACCTCTACACGAACCAGACGCACCCCTACTTCCGCAATCCGGAGATCGCGATCGCCATCGCGGCTCGGTTCATGCCGGGGCGACAGGTGGTGGGGACGGCGGAGGCGGAGCGGCTCGGCGTCGATCCCGGTTACTTCCGCGACTGTTCGGACGCGATCTTCATGACGACCCGCGGCGGCGACCTCTACGACCGCACCTTTCGCGAGGGCTTTCTCAGGCCGGGACTCGGACTCGAGAACTGGGTGAGTCGCTCCAACTATCCGGCCCTGGGAGTCGTGCGGACCGGACCGACCGAGATGTCGATCTACATGAACGCCGACTACGCGCAACCGAGCGCGCACCTGCGTCGCTTCTCCATGCGACTCGACGGCTTCGCGTCCGTGCACGCGGACGCCGAAGGGGGGGACTGGACGAGCAGGCCGGTCGTCTTCGAGGGCGAGCGACTCGCGTTGAATCTCGCGACGAGCGCGGCGGGTGAGATCCTGGTCGAGATCCGGGACGTGTCCGGCACCCCGATCGAAGGCTTCACCTTCGAGGACGCGATACCGACCATCGGCAACGAGATCGCGAAGAACGTGCGATGGACGAACGATCCGGACCTCGGCGTACTCGCGGGCCGGCCCGTGCGGCTGGCGTTTCGCATGCGGGATGCCGACCTCTTCGCGTTCCGCTTCGCGGACGCGAAGACGCAGACGCCGTGATGAACGGCGGGGATCGCGCAAGGGGATCGACATGAAAGAAATCGACTCCGGTTGACCGGAGTCGATTCTTCTTTCTCCCGATCGTTCGTGAGCGACGTCCTGGGAGTCACGTTCGAGCCGTCCTCGAGCCGCACGGCGGCGGACATCGAGCGGCAGGTTGTCGGGCCTTCGAAGGTAGTCACGGCGCGGGCGAGAAGGAATCCCGAATTCGTGTTTCGAACCAGAAGGGGATATCAGAGGCCGCTTTCGAATCCCGGAGTGGTCCTGGAGCGCGTAAAAACGTCCTATAATTGAAATCGTCATGCTTGGCCTCTTCCCCAAAGAGCCGTCGTTCCGGGATTTTTCCAGGTCTACCATCTGTCTCGCACGCTTCACCGAGAGGAGCCGAATGGCCACGCCGACCGTCGACGACCACTTTGAGATCGTGACCGCGACCGCTCACTGGATGACCCAGCAGATGCCCTACCGCATTCCGGAGCGGCCACTGCTGCACGTCGGTGCGGCGGCCCTCGCAGACGCACTTCGCACCTTCGATCCCGGTGGACCGGTCGGTCTCGAGACTCATTGTCGGCACCTCGTCCGACGCGCCATTCGGGACTTCATCGTCGACCGATTCGAAGTCTGACGCACGCGCTCTCGTACCATGGGGCCTCAACGAACCCCGGAGACGAGCATGCATCTCATTCGCGCCAGCGTCCTTCTCTTCGTCGCGTCCTCCACCGCCGTAGCCCTGCAGACCGCGACCCCGGAATCGGTACCACCCAAGGCGATGGCCAAGGCGATGGCCAAGGCGATGGTGACCGGCGAAGAACCCGGCTTCCAGAGGCTCGGCCCGGAAGACTTCGTCGATGTGAACTGCGAGAGCGACACCTGGCGGTGGAAGGACGACATGGTGCAGTGCTCCGGGAATCCGGTCTGCGTGATCCGATCGAAGAAGGCGTACACCAATTTCGAACTCGTCTGCCAGTGGCGCCACCTCAAGGACGCGGGCAACTCCGGCATCTTCGTCTGGAGTCCGATCGAATCGCTCGATCGTCTGGACGGTCCGGGCTATCCGGAGGGCATCGAGGTGCAGGTGCTGGACCTGGGATACAAGGATGCCTACGAGAAGGACGGCAAGGTCGCCGACTGGTTCACCTGCCACGGCGACGTGTTTCCAGTCGGCGACTCCACCATGTCGCCCTTCCCGCCGGTCTCGCCCAACAAGCGTCGAAGCTTTCCGACCGCGGAGACCACCCGGGACACCGGAGAGTGGAACCACTACTACGTCCGAGCCATCAATGGCGAGATCCGCCTCTGGGTGAACGGCGTCGAAGTGTCCGGCGGCAGGGACTGCGAACCGCGTGCCGGACACCTCTGCCTGCAGAGTGAGGGTTCCCCCGTCGAGTTTCGTGGCTTGCGACTCCGCGAACTGCCTTGACGACCGCGTCAATCGCGTTCGGGAAGCGCCCGAGCGAGTTCGAGGTAGGAGGCGAGCTGCGCCGAAACCTCGTCCATCGAGTCCCCCCCGAACTTCGCGCGGACCGCTCGGGCGATCTCGAGGGCGACCACATTCTCGGCCACCACGCTCGCCGCGGCGATTGCGCTCACGTCGCTCCGCTCGTACTGGCTGTCCTCGGGGGTTCGGGTCACGAGATTGACGCTCGGCAGGCCCCGAAGCAGCGTCGCGATCGGCTTCATCGTGCCGCGCACCACCACCGGCATCCCGTCGGTCATGCCGCCTTCGAGCCCGCCGGCGTTGTTGCGGTCGCGAACGAATCCAAGATGTCGCTCACCGGAACGATCGGCGTCGAAACCGATGGGATCGTGCACGTCCGATCCGTTGCGACGGCCGCATTCGACGCCGAGACCGATCTCGACGGCCTTGAACGCCTGGATCCCCATCACTGCGTAGGCGAGCCGGGCGTCGAGCCGATCGGACCACTGCACACAGCTCCCCAGCCCCGGCGGGCACCCGAAGACGTGGACCTCGACGAATCCACCCACGGTGTCCTTGTCGATCTTCGCCTGTCGGATCGAGGCGATCATCGCCTCGCTCGCGGCGGCATCCGGCAGATAGACCTCGCTCGCGTCGCGCAGCTCGCGGAGTGCCCGCCAATTGTCCTCGGTGACCTCGAAATCGCCCATCGCGGCGGGATCGGGGCCGCCGCCACGCACGAATCCGAAGACGTCGATGTCCAGCATTCGGAGCATGCACCTCGCCAGGGCGCCCATCGCAGTGCGTCCCGCGGTCTCCCGGGCGCTGGCTCGCTCGAGCGTCTCCCGACAGTCGGGAACCAACCACTTGAGACTGCCGGCCAGATCGGCGTGTCCCGGACGAGGCCGCTCGACCGGCGGGGTCCGCTCGAGATCGTCGAGTCGGCTGTCCTTGTTCGGCACCAGGATCGCCACCGGTGCTCCGGTGGTGCGTCCGAGCCTGACGCCGCCCATATAGTCGGCCGCATCGGTCTCGATCCTCTGACGACCGCCTCGCCCGTATCCCCCTTGCCGGCGACGAAGCTCACCGTTCACGAAGTCGTCGTCGATCTCGACGCCACGAGGCAGTCCCTCGATCATCGAGACGACGCCAGGTCCATGCGATTCGCCTGCGGTTCGGTAGGTCAGTTCAGCCATGGGGTTTCCCGTGAATCGATGCGGACTCGGTCGTCGATCATTCCTTGCCGGCGTCTCGGAGTCGAGCCGCGAAATCCTTCGCCTCCGTCTCGTCGAGTTCGGCCGCGGTCACCATGAAGCTCCCGCCGAGCGGTGACAACACGATGGGTGCGCTGACCGGCTCCCCGTCGACGACGACCACCACCGGCCGCGACGTTCGTCGCGTGGTCAGCTCCTGCAACCGGGCCGCCCCCTCCGAGTCGAGCGTCACCAGGACCGCGGGTCGCCCGGCGGCGTCCAGGGTCACCCGGGCGTCTTCGACCATGGAATCGTCGACCGCGGGCTCCGGGCTCATCCACACCGGCCTCCCCCCGACGACCTGATCGGTCTTCGACCATCCGTCGACCGTGACCGTGTCGCCGGCTCGAATCTCCAGCACCGAATCGCTCGCGACGTCGTGACTGGAGGATGATTTCGAGGCGCAGCCGACGGCGACGCCGGCGAGACCGAGACCCACGAGGAGAGTGACGAATTGACGGGTGCGACGCATTGGTATCCTTTCCGACTCCACAAGTCTACCCGCATCGTCCGTCGTCCCTACCATGGGCCGGATGTCCGAAGAACCCGACCGTCCGCTCGATTCCACCCCGCCCGACGGCGACGCGCTGACCCCCACCGAGGTGGTGGCCGCCCTCGACCGTTACATCGTGGGCCAGGCCGACGCCAAACGAGCGGTGGCGATCGCGGTTCGAAACCGTTGGCGCCGTCGACAGCTCGCGCCCGAGGTCGCCCGCGAGATCGCCCCCCGAAACATCGTGATGCTCGGTCCGACCGGCGTCGGCAAGACCGAGATCGCCAGGCGGATGGCCGGCCTGGTCAACGCCCCCTTCGTGAAGGTGGAGGCGACGAAGTTCACCGAGGTGGGCTACGTGGGTCGAGACGTCGAGTCGATGATCCGCGATCTGCTGGAGATCGCCATCCGGCTCACACGAGGCGAACAGGCTGATTCGGTCCGGACACGTGCGGAACAGGCGGCGAAGGACAGGCTCGTCGGCCTGCTTCTCGGTGAATCGACGAACGTCGCCAAGGACCGAGCCTCGATCGACGGCGAGGACGAGGACTCGCCCCACGAACGGGTGAAGGCGAGACTCCGCGAAAAGCTTGATGCGGGCATGTTCGACGGACACGAGGTCGAGGTCGAGGTTCGCGAGAAGCCCACCATTCCGAACCTGGGACCTGGTGGCGAGTCAAACGATCCGACCATCGGTGGACTCGGATCAATGCTCGAGTCGATGATGCCCACCAAGACCTCTCGAAGGAAGGTGAGCGTTCCACGGGCGCTGGAGATCCTGATCGAAGAGGAGACCGAGCCGCTGCTCGACCAGGACCGGATCCTCGAATCCGCGATCGAGCGGACCGAACAGGACGGCATCGTCTTCATCGACGAGATCGACAAGATCGCCGTGTCGGACGCGCGATCGGGCGGCGACGTGAGTCGGCAGGGCGTGCAGCGGGATCTGCTGCCGATCGTCGAGGGATCGAGCGTGACCACCAAACACGGCGTGGTCAAGACCGACGGAATCCTCTTCATCGCCGCCGGGGCGTTCCACCAGGCGTCGGTCAGCGATCTCATGCCGGAGCTCCAGGGACGCTTCCCGATCCGAGTGGAGCTCGAAGCCCTCACCGCGGAGGACTTCCGGCGGATCCTGGTCGAACCGGAATCCAATCTCATCGCCCAGCAGACGGCCCTGCTCGAGACCGAAGGAATCGAACTGGAGGTCCTGGACGAATCCGTCGCGGAGATGGCGAGGCTCGCCTCGGAGGCGAACGAGCGATTCGAGAACATCGGCGCGCGAAGGCTGACCACGATCATCGAACAGGTGTTCGAGGATGTCGCCTTCGACGCGAGCGAACGGGCTGTACGGGGCGATCGAATCTTCCGAGTCGAGCCGGACTTCGTTCGTGAACAGGTCGCACCCCTGCTCGCGGACGAGGACCTCGGCCGCTTCGTCCTCTGATCACCTCTGGAGGAATCGCGTTGCCCATCGCATCAAACCGAACCGCCCTGGTCACCGGCGCGAGTGCAGGCATTGGCGAGGCCTTCGCTCGACACCTCGCTGCCTGCGGCCTCGATCTCGCGCTCACCGCTCGGAACGAGGATCGCCTTCGTCTCCTGGGCGATGAACTCGAATCGAACCACGGCGTCCGCTGCCACATCGTCGCGGGGGATCTTGCGGATCCGGAGACGCCGCGCAGGATCTTCGAAGAGCTCCAGGGGTCCGAGGTCGAGATCGACGTACTGGTCAACAACGCGGGGTATGCGCTCCCGGACGATCTCCTGGGGATCGAGTGGAAGGACGTCCAGGAGTACATGCAGGTGATGGCGGTGGCCTGGCTGCACTTCACCCATCTCTTCACGCCGGCCATGGTCGATCGGAGTTGGGGACGGATCATGAACATCGCATCCCTCGCCGCCTTCGCGCCCGAAC
>PKCT01000209.1 GCA_002862325.1 Phycisphaerae bacterium | reverse complement strand
ACGTGTCGGCGCCCATGTCGCCGAGATTCTGTTCGATGCCGCCCTCCACGTCGCCGATGTAGGAGATCTTGCCGCGGTCGGACTTGATCGGCTCCACGAAGGTCGCCGCGTCCTTGGCCGAGAGGTGTTCGAGCTCGAAGCGACGGCTCTCCGTCTTCCGGTCCAGCGCCTCCATCCTCGCGAACTCCTCCTGGGTGTAGACGTAGACGAACTTGCCCTCCTCGATCCAGCGGAACCCGTTGGGCTTGAGGATCGCGTCGAGCGCCTCGTAGAAGGTCACGTCGAAGAGGTTGGCGCTGATCACCGCCGAGACGTTCCGACTCGCGATGACGTTGCGTTCGCTCTGGAGGGCAAGCATCTGGAGCACTTGGTTCAAGTCGGTGTCCTGCACCTGGATGTTGAAGGTGTCGAATTCGTCCACCTCCACTCCGGTCAGGTCGAGGACCTCGGTGTTGACGACGTCGTCCTTCTCGCCGAAGGCCTGCGCGAACGCCGCCGACGGAACAGAGAAGAGCGTCGTCGCTCCGATACCGGCGAGCACACATTGGTTGATGCGATGGGTGTATCGAATCATGACTGCTTCAGCTCCTCGCCCTCATGGGCGGATGACGACGGAATCGGTGCCCCCGCCGATCAGTCGAATGTCGAACTCGAAACCGTCGCTTTCCACGACCACGGACGATTCCTCAACGGACGCGAGACGGAACGTCGTTCCATCGACGTCCCCGGGGAACGATTCCCCCACCCGAAGCACTCGACCGCCGATCAGGGCGATTCCGCGTCCGGGCATAAGCCCCTGAACCTCGAGTCGGGCGGCGATCGACGTGATGCGTTCTCGTCGATGCGACGCCTCTCGACCCTCAACGTCGACCTCTCTTGCCGCCGACTTGTCTCCGAATCCGGTTTCCGAGCCGTTTTGACTCGCGTTCGGGAAGTGGATGGCGCTTATTCGGAACGGATCACGAGGGTTCTCAACCCCGGGAATGGAGTCCGGCAGGTCCGGAAACAGTTCGAGCGGCAACGCGTCGGCGACCAGGGTGTTCTCGTCTATCGCCATCGCGGTGCGAGGAATCGAGGTGAGCAGCTTGATCCGCGCCCACAGGAGCAGGCCCAGCGGTTGCGTCAACGCGACGATCGGAACGACCATCGCCAGCCCTCCGATGATCATTCGTCGACGGGCGGCATCTCGGGCGAAGGAGTCCATCAACCCCTTCAGATGACTCTTCAGGTCCTCCACGGACCATGTCTTCGGTCCCGGTGATCTGCTCATGATTCGTCTCCTGGATCGATGGCTCGATGCAGGACATCGAGCTTCAGCGTCAGTCGTGCCATGCCCCCACCGCTTTCGAGTCGTTCCAGATCGAACGATGTCGTCCGCACCGGTACGTCGAGCGCCTCGACTAACGTCAGCTGCCGTCGAATGGCGGACCAGCTGGCCACGGTCTCGATCACGATCATGGTGGCTCGCCAGTCCTCGGGGGCCGCGAGACCGGCAGGTCCCGCGGTACCCGCGGTGAACGTCTGATCCACGACCGTGACGCCGTCGATGGGCAGGGAGACCCGACCCACGACCGATGCGAGATCTGGCGGCATCGCGACGTCGACGAGCGGACATTCGTCCTCGAGCATCCGTCGCCGGCGATCACGCTCCATTCGAAGCCTCTCCAGCCGAGCCGTGGGGACCTCGGCTTCGTCGGCCCGAACGAGAAGATCGGCGGTCCGCTGTTCGAGCGCATCCGCCCGCAGGTGCAGGGGACGGACGCCGAACCAGGTCGCGAACATCGCCCCCAACGCGATCAGGACCGCGGCCTGCATGGTTCGATCGAGATTCATGAGGCCTCCTTCGCGAGATCCACCCCTGCCAACGCGGGGCTGGCGGACTCGAGATCGACCTCGAAGCCGAGACGGAACGCACGAGCGGACTCACCTTCCAGATCGAGATGCCACGTTCGTTCGACCGTCACCTGCAGAAAGAACGGCACCGACCGCAGCGACGTGACGAACGACACCACGTCCTCGTCGGTCGCGGCGAATCCCTCGAGCTCGCCGGTGATTCGTCGAGCTGGAGCGTCGTCGGTGGATCTGGCACTGAGGGTTCGTCCCGACGGAGTCACCAACGAGTTGGCGTCGAATTCCAGGCGGTCGAGCGTGACCGATTCAGGCAGTCCCGCGAGGATCCCGTCGACCACCGCCGTGGGACCGAAGGGGACGGCCACGCTTCGCCAGGCGGTGAGTTCGACGCCGAGAGCCTCGACCGATCGTTCGACCTCGGCGAGCTCGCGCTCCACCGTCAACACCGTGGTGGCGTGCTTCTCCGCATCCCGTTGATGCGCCTTGGCGGTCTCGAGTCGCCAGGCACCCGTGGTCCAGGCCGCGACGAGGACGAGCCCCCCCACGATCGCGCATCTGACGAGCAGACCGCGATCACGATGCTCTTCGACCCGTCGGCGAACGCCTTCGGGTCTCAGGTCCATGGTTCGACGACTCATGCTGCAGCCTCCCTCGCGTCGTCCGTCGGTCGAATCGCCAGTCCGAAGGCCGTCGCCCATGCGAGCGATTCATGACCGGTCACCGGAAGGTCCGCGAGCCGCTGCGCGGTCGGTGAATCCCCGACCACCGGAACGCCGGGAATCCCCGACCCCAGCGCCTCCGACAGTCCCGGCGTCGATGCGCCGATTCCGGCCAGATGAATGCCGACCGGGCGGGACAGACGTGCGGCCTTGGTCGAATACCGGATCGCCATCGCCACCTCGCCGATCAGTCCGCGCGACGCGCGACGCACCGCGTCGGCGATCGAAGCCACGACGAGTGGTTCGGCTTCGCCTCGGGCCGCGTCGGATCGGGTCCGCGCCGCCTCCTCGAGGTCGATGGACAGGTTCGTCGCGAGGGCCTGGTCGAAGTCGCGGGTTCCGATCGGCACCAACTTCGCGAAGACGACCCCGTCCCCCCGCATCACGGAGATCCACGTGGTCGCCGCATCGGTCTTGACCACGACCCGCACGACCTCCCGCTCGTCGTCGCGACGCGATCGCATCGCGAACGCCCGACCCGCAGCCAGGAACACGGGTTCCACCGCGATGGGACGGATGCCGACCTCGAGCAACGGATCGAGCCTCTCCCCGATCGTCCTGCGATCCGCCGCGATGAGAAGCATCTCCACGCGGCCGTCTTCCGCGACGTCTCGTCCGACCGACATCGACTCCGCGACCAGATCGGCCCCGTCGCGTTCGAGCATCCCGGCGATCTCCCACCTGGCCGCTTCCCGCAGCTCCTCGCCGGCCAGCCGAGGCAACCGACCGGGCCGCACGTCGACGCAGTCGTCGTCGAGGGACACCACCGCATCGAGACTCGAGAATCCCCGCCAGGCGCGGCGGAGTCGCTGTGAATCGATGCTGCCGTCCGCCGACCTCGGCACCACCGCGACCCGGCGGATCCGATCGGATCCGAGCGCCGTGGTCTGCAGCATGCGCACGGCATCCCCGCCGATTTCGACTCCAACCGGCGACTGCGATCTTCCTATGCGTGGAAGTCTGATCGGCATCGAGAAGCTCCGCGGATGCGAGAACGGTCAGGCGTCCCCCCATGGGGACCAGGGTCCTGCGCCGTCCGCGCCATCCACCTCATTCATCGATCTGTTGAACCGTGATCTTTCCCGTGAATCCACTCACTTGGAGCAGATAGGACCCACTCAACCCGCGCAACCGGACCTCGCCCCCGGTAGTGAAGGGCTGCCCGGCCGGTCCCAGCGGGCCACCGAGGGCGTCGAACGCCACCCAATCCCGGCCATTGAAATTCACCGATTCGATTTCGACGCCCGAGAACCGGTCGTCGAGATCGAAGTCCACGATGAACGCCCCGCCGGTGGCGATCGCCGAGGGATGATCGAGATATTCCGCGTCGGCCGGATCGAAGGGGCCGTCGTAGAGAGCCTGGTTCACGGGAGCCAGGATCGCGTATCCATGGATTCGATCGGTGTCGTCGCGCAGGAACTGCACGCGTCGAATCTGCTGTCGCGCGAGGGCGTCGGTCTGGGCGAAGGTCAGGTCGGCGACCATCGATCGGACCGCGGCTTGGACCGAGAAAGTGTCGGCGTTCACCAGACTCGGAATGAGCAGCGCACCCGACAGGCCGAGGATCGCGACGACGATCAGAAGTTCGATCAGGGTGTAACCACGCAGGCGACGCGGACGCATCGATCTCATCGACATGACGACATCTCCCCTGGGATCAGCGCTGACCATCCCGAATCGCCGTGGCGAGACGGTCGTAGTCGATCGCGAGATCCTGAAGATTGGAGACCTGGACCTTCGTGCTTCCGCTGGTGAGCTTCTGCTCGACCGCAGCCAGACGCTTCTCGATGGCATCGAGGGACTTGATCATGCGGTCCCGCTGCCGCGCCGGAGCGTTCCCCACCCCGGTCACCGCCTCCGATGGCGGTGTGGACGCTCGGGTCGAGCGGTATTGAGGTGCGGCATCGGCCGCCGGCAGGATCGTCGGACCACCCATGACGATCGTCCAGAGCAGTCCTGCGGTCAGGACGGCGTTCAGTGCGAGCATGGGACGCAAGCCACGGGATTCCTTCATGGGTCGACTCCTGTAGGGGTTCCTCGGAGGCATCGGTCAGTCGACCGGGCGACTGAGACGAGTCCGACGAATTTGTCGCGGATGGATGATGAAGACGGATCGACGCCGCACCGACCGGACGCCCGGGCTTATTCGGACGTCGGAGGGACGGCGTGAACATCGGCGCGTACTCGGTGATCGGCGACGATCCCACGCCACGCCGCGTCCGACGCCATCCGTGACGGCAGCGGCATCGGACCGGTCGGCTTCGCCAGGATCACCCCGGCAAGCGGAGGCCGGCGCCAGAGGATCCGCAGATCCGTCCAGTCGACCGGGGTGTCGCCGGAGAGATCGACCACCAGCATCGTCTCCCCCGTCGTCGAGTCGAAGGACCTCGCGAGCATTCGAGCACCATCCGGCACCCGCAGTCCCAGCGACGTCGTCAGTGCGGTCGCTTCGACTGGAGGCGACACGTCCGGACGTCCCACGCCGACGAGGAGGGCGAGCGTCACGATTGCGCCGGCGGAGATCAGGCGACGCCGCGACCGACGACTCGAACGCGTGGATGTCGTGTACGGGCTCGGCATGTCGGCGTCACCAAGCCGCGATCGCAGCGACATCGTCGGCATCGCCGTCGCCATCGAAGTCGGCGTCCGGGATCGACGGCTCGATGGTGGGGTCGTAGCTCAGGGCGAGATTGGCGGTAGTGGGATTCCAGAGCCAGACGAAACCCGGAGCGGCATTGACCGTGGGCTTGATGTATCCATCGTCGGCGAGCGTCTGGAACATGGCCGTGGAGGTTCCGCCGGGGCCACCAGGAACCGCGCCACCGTTCTGGATCTGCCAGGCCGCGACCTGATTCCTGAGCGAGCCGAGCTGGGAACGCATCGCGGTCGCTCTCGTGCTGGATTGGGCGTTGCTGAACTGCGGCACGATGACCGCCGCCAGGATGCCAAGGATGACGACGACGATCAGAATCTCGATTAGCGTGAAACCGACGCTCGACCGCCGCGTGTGGGTGCTGGATACGGGCATGAAAAACTCCCTCCCGCCGAGTGCAATACACTCGGAGCAACCCCCGAAACAAGATGTTCGAACCTGATTCGGTGGATCGCATCGATCCGCCGGAAAACGTCGCTCCGGCCTTTCGGCCGAAGCGACGTGGATGAGTCGATTCACCAGTTGGCGATCGCGGTGACGTCGGTCGCCTCGCCGGCGGTTCCGTTGCCGTCCGCGTCCGGGCACTGGGCCTGCGGACCGGACCATGCGAGCGTGAGATCACCGCTCGCGGCCGTGTAGGTCGCAGCGAAGCCGTCGGGCCAGGTCGGAGTCGCCCGGATGTATCCATCGCTCGCCAGCTCGGCGAGGTCGGCGGGCGTCGCGCCGTTGTTCTGCACGCGGTGAAGCTCGATCTGGCTTCGAAGCGACTGGAGCTGACTCCGAGCGCTCGAGGCGCCGGCTTCCTGAGCGGCGTTGGTGAACTGCGGGACGATGATCGCGGCGAGGATACCGAGGATCACGACGACGATCAGAATTTCAATGAGGGTGAAGCCTCGCTTCACGTGGGTCTTGCGAGCATGCATGATTGAACTCCTCCAACAACTGGATCCCAAGTCGGGTCGTCCGCACCGTGCGGGCGACGGGTCGCGGACCCGGTCCGGGTTCCGCCGGAAGTGAAAGACCCGATCGTCCGCACCACGAGCGATCGGGCTCGTGCAGGTCACGGTGTCACTCCCTCCAATGACAGCGGACCCACGACCGAGCGAGTGGCTCGGCAGGAGGTGTCTTCGGTCGACGGTTGGAGAGACTGAACGCCGAGACCGATCCTGGGTCTCAAGGCGACGGCATCCGGATGGCGAAGTCATCACAGACCGTAGAGGTCCGCGTGTTTCGTGGTTCTCGGAACCGAATGTCGACGGCCGAACGCCCGAGAACCTGGGGTTCCGATCGCGGTCAGGCGGCCTCGCCGAGCCTGATGCCAAGGTGCCAGCGATCGCCGTGAAGGTCGCAATGGACGACCTCACCCTTTCTCGCAGGAGTTCCGGGGGCCTCGAAGCCGAGACTGATCATCGAGCCGGCCGGAACCTGCTCGTCCGCCTGGGCCTCCAGGACGTCTTCGCTGATCGAGAGGTCGACCAGCGCCTGCATGGAGCCGAATCGATCTCCGTCCAGATGGAAGACCGTCGCCCCACCGGGCAACGGTCGCGTCGCGGCGGTGAAGAGGGTGGCGGAGGCGAATCCTGGAAGGCGATCGTTGGGGTGACTCATATCGGGACGTCCCTCATGCATTAATCCTGCGTGGTGGCCGTCGTCGCAACCGCGACGACCCGAACCACCCGTCGTGCACAGGTGATATCGGATCGCCGGCGACCGACCTTCATCGGTTTTGAAGAAGCCTTCGTAAACGAGATCCCGAACCAACGACTTCCGATCGCACCGATCGAGACCCGGTCGCTGCCGGGGATTACCATATAAGGGATATCGGATCCTCCTCAACGCCAGTTCGGATTCACCATGAGCGCCATCCATCCCTTCAAGGCCATCCGTCCGATCCCCACGAACGCCGCCCAGATCTCCTGCCCCCCCTACGACGTGATCTCGACCGAGGAGGCGCGTCTGCTGGCCGCCGATCAACCCGAGAGCTTCCTGCGCGTGATCCGACCCGAGATCGAATTCGATCCGACCCAGGATCCGCACGCCGAGGAGGTCTACGAACAGGGCGTGGCCGCGCTTGAAAAACTGATCCAGGAGGGATGCCTCGTCGAGGAGGACGAACCCTGCATGTTCCTCTACCGCCTCGTACGGGACGGGCACAAGCAGCTCGGTCTCGTCTGCACGGTGGACGCAGCCGAGTACCGCGACGGTCGGATCCGTAAGCACGAGAAGACTCGACCCGACAAGGAAGACGACCGGACCCGACACCTCCTCACGTCGAGCGTGCACGCGGAAGGCGTGTTCCTCGCGTTTCGGGACGACCAGCCGGTTGGGGAGGACATCGTCACCGCGATGCATCTGGTCGCGTCCGACAGACCCCTGATCCACTTCGTGATCGACGGCGTCACCCACACCCTCTGGCGAATCACCGATTCCTCAGATCTGGCGAAGCTCTTCTCCGAGATTCCCGAGCTCTACATCGCCGACGGCCACCACCGTTCCGCCGCGGGCGAGCGAGCGGCCTCGGCCCGGGCCGAGGCGAACGACGCGCACACCGGCCAGGAGGAATACAACCGGATTCTGGCCGCGATCTTCCCCGCCAGTCAGTTGGCGATCATGCCCTACAACCGGATCGTGAAGGACCTCAACGGGCTCGACGCGTCGACCCTGCTCGCACGACTCGGCAAGGTCGGCGAGGTCGAGGCCCTGATGGACGGCGATCCCCGGATCCCAGCGGCGTCCGGCACGTTCTGCCTCTATCTCGACGGCGGATGGCATCGGTTGACGATTCCGGAGGAACGCATCGATCGAAACGACCCGATCGCCGGCCTCGACGTTTCGCTTCTCCAGGATCTCGTGCTCGCCCCCCTGCTGGGGATCGGCGATCCGCGGACCGATCCCCGCATCGACTTCGTCGGGGGCATCCGGGGCACCGAGGAGCTCGAGCGGCGAGTCGACGCCGGAGACGCGGCGATCGCCTTCAGCCTCCACCCCACGAGCATGGACGAGTTGTTCGGCGTCGCCGACGCCGGCGAGATCATGCCGCCCAAGTCCACCTGGTTCGAACCCAAGCTTCGGAGCGGACTCTTCGTGCACCGCTTCGAATCCGCCGAGGAGACCGTCCGATGAGCACATCCACCAGGCAGGAGACCGGGCTCGACGCCGTTTCCGACGCCGCCCAGGGGGCCGTGATCCTGATCGCGGACAAGTTCGCGACGTCGGGGATCGAGACCCTCCAGTCCCTCGGACACCAGGTGGTCTGCGACCCTTCGATCGACGCGGACGGCCTCGCCGAGGCGGTGACGCGACTCGATCCGCACGTCCTCGTGGTGCGCTCGACCAAGGTTCGCGAGGACGCGATCGATGCGGGGCGACGACTGGCGCTCATCGTTCGCGCCGGAGCGGGCACCGACAACATCGATGTCGCGGCGGCCAGCGAGCGCGGCGTTCCGGTCGCCAACTGCCCCGGCAAGAACGCCATCGCGGTGGCGGAGCTCGCGTGGGGACTCATCCTGGCGTGCGATCGGAGAATTCCCGACCAGGTCCGCGACCTGCGGGCCGGTGAATGGAAGAAGAAGGTCTACGCCAAGACCTCGGGCCTGGCCGATCGGACCCTCGGGATCGTCGGCCTGGGGCGGATCGGCGAGGCGATCGCGAGCCGAGGCAACGCCTTCGACATGCGGGTCTTCGCGTGGAGTCGCAACATCAGCGAAGCGCGAGCCGCCGCGGCGGGATGCCACGCCTGCGAGAACCTGCTGAACCTCGCGCGGATGAGCGACGTCGTCTGCGTGAGCATCGCGGCGAACGACGAAACGAAGGGACTCGTCTCGCGGGAGTTCCTCGAGGCGATGAAGCCCGGTGCGACCCTGATCAACACCAGTCGCGGATCGGTCGTGGACGAACCCGCACTTTGCGACGCCGTTCGCGCGAAGTCCCTGCGGGTTGGACTGGACGTCTACTGGGACGAACCGGGATCCGGCGACGCGACGTTCTCGCCCGAGATCGCAAGCCTCCCGGGCGTCTACGGCACCCATCACGTCGGGGCGTCGACCGATCAGGCGCAGGAAGCGATCGCGATGGAGACCATCCGCGTGGTGCGCGAGCACCTCGAGCGGGGCGAGGTTCCCAACTGCATCAATCTGGCCGAAGGAACCGGTGCCGCCACCCTCACCGTCCGGCATCTCAACCGTCCCGGTGTGCTCGCCTCCGTGTGCGATCTCCTGAGCCGGCACGACCTCAACGTCGAGGACATGGAGAACGTGATCTTCACCGGCGGCGCCGCGGCCTCGGCCCGAATCCGTCTCTCGGCCATCCCCGATACCGGTGTCACCCGCGAGATCGCGGAACGTCCGAACGTCCTGAGCGTGGACCTCACCGAACACTGAACCAAAGTCCGACCCGGAGGCGGCCCATGACCACCAGTACCGATCGAATCCTGAACTTCTCGGCGGGGCCCGCGATCATGCCCGAACCGGTCCTCGAGCGTATTCGCGAGGACACCTGGAACATCGACGACAGCGGCATCGGCATCCTCGAGCACAGCCATCGGGGCCCGGTGGTCGACCGCGTCTTCGAGGAGACCGAGCAACGGGTGCGGACGCTCGCCGGTCTCGGCGACGATCACGAGGTGCTCTTCATTCAGGGCGGCGCGTCGATGCAGTTCGCGATGATCCCGATGAACTTCCTGCCCGCCGACGGCGTCGCCGACTACCCCGACACCGGGACCTGGACGACCAAGGCGATCAAGGAGGCGAAGCTCTTCGGTGGGGTGAACGTCGCCTTCGAGGGCGCGGCGAGCCGGTACGACCACTGCCCCCGCGCCGACGAGCTTTCGCTCAGCGACGACGCCGCCTACCTCCACTACTGCTCCAACAACACGATCTACGGCACCAGATACATGCTACCGCCGCAGACCACGGCACCGCTCGTCTGCGATGCGAGCAGCGAGATGTTCTCGCGCCCCTGGCCGTTCGCCGACCACGCGATGGTCTACGCCGGTGCCCAGAAGAATCTCGGTCCCTCCGGCGTCGCCCTGGTCATCGTTCGACGGGACTTCCTCGAACGCACCTGCCGCGACGCCGCGTCGATGCTCGACTACCGCAAGCACGCCAAGAACGGATCGCGACTCAACACGCCACCGGTCTTCGGCGTCTACTGCATCGGCCTCGTCCTGGAGTGGATCCTCGAGTCCGGCGGTCTGCCGGCGATGGCGGATCGAAACCAGCGCAAGGCCAACCGCATCTACGAAGCCATCGACGGAAGCGGCGGCTTCTACCGAGGGCATGCGACGATCCCGTGCCGATCCACCATGAACATCACCTTCCGCCTTCCCACCGAGGACCTCGAAGCGGCGTTCCTGAAGGAGGCCGCGGACGCGGGAATGAGCGGGCTCAAGGGGCATCGGTCCGTGGGCGGCATCCGGGCGTCGATCTACAACGCCTTCCCCGCCGCGGGCTGCGACACCCTCGCCGCCTTCATGAAGGACTTCGCCCGTCTCAAGGGATGAGTCCGGTCAGGCGTCGGCGAAGAGCCCCGCGTAGTGGCGGTACCAGTCGCTCTGGAAGCGACGTTCCGGGTCGTACTCGAGCTTGGCGGCGAGAAACTCGGGGAATCGGGGATAGCACGCCTCCACCTGCTCACGAGTCGCCCAGGGATGGTAGGTGAGGTAGAAGCGCCCGCCGTGCTCGATGACCCGGTCGATGATCCGACGGAAGTCCCCTTTGGCCTTCTCGATGCCCTCCGGCGTGTGGGTCACGTGCAGATTGCACACGATGCACACGGATCTCTCAACCGCCCAGGGCAGGAAGGTCTCCACGTCCGGTTCGATGAATCGAATGGTGCCGTAGGTCATGTCCACGCCGTGCTCGACGAAGTCCCGACGCACCGCGGTGAGGAGTGGAATCAACGATTCGCGATCCACGTACACCTCGGTGATCATCTCCGTACCCTGGTCGGCCGAGACGACCGCGTCGTAGCCCTCAAACACGTTCGAGAGCTGATGAGCGTCGGACCAGTACACCTGACCCGAGGTCCCCAGATAGAACTGCTCGTACTTGGCGAACGCCTTTTCCTTGTCGGTTCGGGCGAGACGATAGAGATCGGCCCAGTCGGACGGGGACATCTTGCGTGTCGCCTCCACCACCGGAGTGTCGTCGGAGACCGGCCGGTAGCAGGAGAACACGCCGGGGTGGAACTCCTCGTCGCCGTGGAGATCGATCGAATACTGACAGTCGCCGAATATGAATCCATCGTCGATCGCGGCGTCGACCCTGGGCATCAGGTTGCGCACGGCGATGACTTCGACCATCCTCTTGACCACGCATCGAGGCACCAGTCGAAGCGTCACGTGCGTCACGACGCCGAAGAGACCGTAGCCTCCGATCGCGAGGGCGAAGAGTTCCTGGTTCTCATTACGACTGCAGCGGACCGATCGCCCCTCGGCGTCGAGCATGCGAAAGCTTTCGATGTCCGAGACGAAGGGAGGAAACTGCAATCCACGACCGTGGATGTTCGACGACAGCGAGCCGCCGACCGAAACCCGGTCGATCCCCGTCTGCTTCTGTCGGACCGACCAGACCGTACCGCTCCCGGTCTGATTTTCGTGGAGGTGTCCGATCAGTTCCGGCCACATGATTCCACTCTCGACCTCGATCAGCCCCCGCTCGCGATCGAAGTCGACGATCCCCGCCATGCCCCGCATGTCGAGGTGGACGGTATCGGTCCCGAACTGCTGACCCCCCATCGAATGGCGACCGCCTGCGACCGAAATCGAATCCCCACTCCGACCAGCGGCGAGGATCGCCTGCCTCACGTCGTCCTCGGTTCGTGGCGTGAGGATCGATTTGACCGACGTGCGATTCAGGCGGGATTGGGCGTCGTTGACGATCGGCATGGAGAAGATCCCTTTGGTGATGCCCGCATCATCCCGCCGGGCGGGCCAGTACGGTGTTTTCGCCGTGGGCGATTCTCACGTCACGGTTCTCCGGAGAGAGAAGGTCCGACCGGAGATCCTCGGCGGTGCGTTCCTCGACGAGATCGAGACCGCACTGAGCGAGAATACCCGCGATCGCCTGCCTTTTCGCCCCCCAGGTGAAGCATTCATTCTTGAACGCCAGCCACCGCGTCGCGAGCGCGCCCTGCTCTCGGAAATCCCAGCTCCCGTCCGGCCCTTCCTCCATGTAGGTGAAGAGGATCCTCGATTCGGAAGATCCGCCGGACACGAACTCGAACAGATCCCGCACGCGGGACTCCTGCAGATACATCGTGAGCCCTTCGGCCACGAAAAGCGTCGGAGCGTTCGGGTCGTACTCCGGACAGCGTGCGAGCGACTCCGCGATCCCGTCGCGATCGATGTCAGAATCCACAAAGACGCATGGACCGGTCGAGAAGTTGAATCGACCGATGGCCTCCAACTTGGCGGCACGGCTCGCAGGGTGATCGACTTCGATCACGGTCATCCCCACACGACTGCTTCCGATTCGGAGGCTCAGCGTGTCGAATCCGGCACCGAGGACGATGAGCTGCGAAACATTCGGTAGGACATGGGATCGTGCCACCGATTCGATGTATCGCTTCCGCATGACCTGATACAGGTAGATGCCCGGAATCGAGACCGCCTGCATGAGACCCGCCTTGAGGCGACTGATGCGACGATCGATCCAGGACACCTTGGCCTTTCCGCCCCATTCGACGCAACGGACCATCTCGTCCGTGTAGCGGGCGAGATCGCGCGGGACCTCGGATCCAAGGCGAGGATGCTGGGAGACCCAGTGGATCCCGTTGAGGACGAAACGTGCGGTGTCGCTCGGACGATCATGCCGCATCAGACGCCTCCACCCCTCGCGACCAGCGAAAGCAGGCCCGACGCCACCCGCCGTGCCGCATGACCGTAACTGGGACCGAAGAGCAACCAATGGTTCATCAGGTGATGCAGCCGACCAAGTTCGATTCTCGCCTCCGAGGCGTCGAGGACGTCGGGGCCTTCGATCTCGGCCAGACGATCGAGGTAGGCGGATTCGCACGCAGAGGGGAATCCTCCGAAGAGGCGCATCATGCCCAGCTCGAAAAGTGGATCGCCATGGAACACCGCCGGATCTATCACCATGATCCCCCGGCTCCCCGTGGCGATCACATTCCCCGACCAGAGATCTCCATGCAGGAGGGCCGGTCGGATTCCACTGGGAAGGATGGAGGCGAGATTCCGGTCGAGTCGCTCGAAGAGTTCCCGGTCGATGGAATCCAGGAGACCGGCTTCATCGAGTCTCCATCTCATCGGACCAAGACGTCGCAATGACAGAAAGCCTGGCCAACCCGATGCGTCGCACGCCGGCGAATTGTCCTGGACCGTGCTTCCGAGGTGATTGTCGTGTTCGTGGCCGAATCGCTCCTGCTTGCCCCAGGCATGGAGATCCGCCAGACGGCTTCCGAAATCGATCCATTCCGACTGCGAAGGACGAATCGATTCGCCGAGGTCCTCAAGCACCAACATCACCTGGTCTCCCGAAGCCGCTATGCCGATGACGTCCGGTACCTGGACAGTCCTGCTTGCAGCGATCGCAGCCAGACCTGCCGCTTCCTCGTGGGCCCGGGATTCGAGGTGTCTGGATCCTGGATCCGCCCGCGCAGAGATCTTGACGATGATCGTTCGGTCATCGGCCAGCCGAAGTCGACGTACTTCTGCGCTGCACCCTCCTCCGCAGGCCGTGGACTCGACCACGCCCGAGTGAATGCCCACCTCACCAAGCATAAGACCGATCGAAGATCGACCGCCCACATCCTTCATACTCCATCCGCCTTGAGAAGGTCCTCGAGCAACCCGTCGCATCCCGCCTCGATCAGATCGTACATGTGGATGAAACCGTCCCCGCCGCCGTAGTAGGGATCCGGAACCTCCTGGACCGCCTCGTCGGGGTGCCACTCCAGGAGCAGTCTGACCTTCTCGTCGGGCGCGCCACGGTCGACCAGCACCGCGGCGTTCTCGAGGTCCATGCAGATCAGGAGGTCGAACCGATCGAAATCCTCCGCCTCGACCTGCCGTGCGGGCGTGCTGAGATCGAATCCTCGCCGAGCGCCCTCCGCCCGGCTCCGCGGATCGGCCGGTCCGCCGGCATGCCAGCCGCCGGTGCCGGCACTGTCGATCGTGAAGTGCTGGGCGAGCCCCGCCTGATCGAGGCGATGGAGAAAGACCGCCTCCGCCGCAGGGGACCGGCAGATGTTCCCCATGCAGACGAAGAGGATTCTGGTGGGTTTTCGGCTCATGCGGACAGTGTCGCCGGGAAAACGCCCACCGACAAGCCCGGCCCGGTGGCCGTCGCGGATCGGTCGGGTAGGATGCGGTCTGCTCTTTCACAATCGGGGCCGACTGGTATCGACCGGACGATGACTGTTCGTCGTGGCGCGTCGTGGAGCATCCATGCCACGTAAAAAGGATGCAAACTTTATAACTGCCAACCCGCAGTACGCTCTCGCGGCCTGATCGCCGCGATGGAACCTCGCCCGACGCCCGATGAGGCGGGGTTCCACTGACCATCGGGCTGGATCTAATGGGCTGGCATGCCTCGGCGGATCGAGAACTTCGTATGCCTTGTCCCCGGCTTGGGCCGTTCGCCCTCCGGGTCGGGGACGAGATCAAGGGTGGACTACACGCGTAGAGGCGACGTCCAGCACGTCTTGGCACGGGGGTTCGAATCCCCCCGGCTCCATTTTTCATGATCGATCCCGCGTCGAATGGACGCGGATCGTCGCCCGGCTCGGACGGGAGCCGTCCGCATCGACGTCTGAGCGTTAGGGAGGCGAAGAGGCCCTCGTGATTGACGCCTATCTCCCGACCCTGACACCGAAGGTGGGCGTCGCCATCGGGCTCACGACGCTCGCCGGAATCGGCACGATGCTGCTGATTGTCCGCGCCCGGTGCATCTTTCCGAAACGGCGGTGCACGCGCTGCGGCTACGACCGAACGCATGCGACGAGCGACCGCTGCACCGAATGCGGCATCACACCGTCCACGAGCGTATGGCGTCTTCCGCCCACCTCGACCCTCCTCCTGATCGGACTGCTCTGGGCGACGCTGCTCTCCTGGCCCGCGTACAAGGCGTATCGCTGGTGCGAGGTGCGGAACTGGACGCCTCCACTACCTCGATACAGCACCAAGGTGCTCCACCGCTATTCGACCGGGCATGCGCTGGTGGAGCTCAAGTACCGAAGCCACTTCGAGCCCGGATTTCCCTTCGCCCTCGAACTCCGCGATGCCAGCGGCGAGGTACGGGTCGAATGGACCTGCTGGGGGTGCTCGCACGGCATGATCCAGGTCGATCTCGAGGCACCCGAGGATCTCGATGGCGACGGACTTCCCGACGTCCTGTTCAGCCGGGACTGCGGCGGCAGCGGAGGTCACCAAAATTACAGCTGCCACCGCCTCCACCCGACCGGGAAAGCCGAGCTTGTCTGGAAAGTCGATGGCTACCGTGGCACCACCTTCCGCGACCGCGACGGCGATGGTCTGATCGAGCGACGCGACATCGATCGGTACAAGTACGTCTACGCGTGCGGCGCCTGCATCAGCGCCCGTGCGATCACCGTCTACGAGTGGGATGGAAGCGATTGGGTGCTGGATTTCGATCTCATGCGGCAGCCAACGCCGTCGACCGAGACGCTCGCCGCCATGATTCGAAGTCTCCAGGACCAGCCATGGCCGCCGCGGATCACGACGGTTCAAGAGGCGGTGACCTACACCCCGAACATGAAGCGTCTCTGGGAGGAGATGCTCAGACTGATCCACGAAGGAAACGGTCGGACGGCGGCGGCACTCCATGCAGCCGTCCTGCCGGCGGACCGCCCCATCCAGGAGGCCGCCTTGGCATTGTTCGTCGGGGAGATTCCTCCCCGCATCGCGACCTGGAGCGGCCTCGGGCGATACGCCCGAGACGCCCGCGACGCGGACCGGGACGGCTGAAGCTCCGGGCACCCTGCAAGGGCACGAGCACGGAGCATCGATCGATGCCGCGGATCGACGTCCCGCGTCCGCGTATGACCGAATCACCACCCGCTCAGAGAGAGCGCAGGAACGCGATCACGGCCTCGCGATCCCCGGGATCCATCGATTGGAACGCGGCTCGGGAAGCTGACGCCTCGCCGCCATGCGACTGGATCGCCTCCAGAAGGCTCGACGCCCGCCCGTCGTGCATGAACAGCAAGGGACGACCGTTGTTCTCCAGCAGATCGATGTTGCGTCCGAGCCCCCACAACGGTGGCGTACGAATCGGCTGTCCGGTCACCTGATGGAGCTTCATGTCGGTATACGGTCGCAGCACGATGTCCCTGAACATCGCCGGTGCATCCGGCGAGGTCTTCTGCGTGGGGGTGTGGCACGACGCGCAACCGGCCTCGATGAACGCGACCGACCCTCTTTGAACCTGCGGATCGTCGTGCGCGGCGTAACTTCGAGCCGGGACGGAGAGGAACTCGACGTACTTGACGAGCTGCTCGAACTCCCGCGCGGAGATCTGATCGACCTGATCGGGATCGATGCCGTGATCCTCCAGCAACGCGCCCCGAGTCTGATCCTGCACCGTGGGGACCGCTCCGTCCCAGCGAAGTCCGGATTCGCGACCGGCGATCCACTGAAGCAGTCCGGCGCCGAAGACCGGCGGAGCCACCCTCGGCCCCCGGGGCGTCGGGAAGATCTCGCTTCCGCGACCGTCGCGGAAGTGACAGTCCCCGCACGACGCCGCGCCGATCGGAACCTCGCCCAGGATGTGGCCGGGGTCGTTTCCGTTCGATCGATGCCGGACGCCGTGGAACAGGTGATGGCCCTCCAGAAAGTCGTCGACGTCGTCCTCTTCGGTGAGCGTGATGATGTGCTGCGTGAAGATCGCATCATGCTCCATCTTCTTGTGGGAGCCGAAACCCGGAAGCACCATGTTCGTGGTGGCCCGACCGGCTGAGGCGTTCCGTGGATCGCCGAAGGTGTCGAGGCCGCGTCCGATGACGTAGTTCTGGAAGGTGTTGTACGTCTGCGCACCGGAACCACCCGTGACCGCCGTGATCTCGTACGTGACGATATTTCCCCAACCCCACTTTCCCGCATACTCGCCGGCGCTCATCGCATAGGTCGGTGGCGAGGCGTCGCCCTTTTCCATGTAGTCGATGCGGACGACCGCGGCGTTGTCCACGTCTCCGTGGGGATGTCGCGAATTCGCATTGCCACGCGTCAGTCGTGGACTGATGGTGAGCCCGCCTGGACCATCCACGAACACGGTCGAGAATCGATCCAGATTCCGAAGCAGGTCGCCATTGTGCTGCGCATCGAACACCGCCTCGGTGATGCCGTCCTGGGCGTGGGGATGCCTGAATCGCATCCAGTTCGCACCTCCGGTGACGAGTACCGGGCGATCGTCCGGGTCGACGCGTTCGCCGGCGGTGGTGAAGAGGGTCGAATAGACGTAGACGTCTCCCGGATCGTCGGTGGTGTTGCCCTGCTTGCGATACCGAACGAAGTAGTCGTAGTCGCCGGCATCGACGCACGCATCCGGTACGTCGGTCGGGCCGTCGACCAGGACCCCGTGGAATTCGATCTGATTGCAGGAACAGAAGAATTCGAAGTCCGGCCGACCTCCCGACTGGATCTGTACCACGTCGCCGTAACGGATCTCGACCAGCGACAGATCGGGCGAGAGATCGATGGCGAATCCATGACCGGCGTCGGCACCGAGCACGGCGGTCGGCAACGCGGGCGAGGGATACAGAACTCGTGGAATGTTCCCGCATCGATCGGGCGGACATGCCTCGCAGGGGCCTCCGCAATCGACTCCGAGCTCTCCCTGATTCCGAACGCCGTCGAAGCAGGTCGGGGCCGGAGGTCCGTCGTAGATCTCGAACGACGCGAGCAGATTAGGACAGTCGCCGCCCGTCCACCGGGCCCACGCCTCGTAGCCGCCGGGTCCGATCCCCGAAACGACGTAGAACCCCTCGTCGTCCTCGACGACATGGGGATAGGTCACACCACCATCGAGACTGAATTCGATCAGCGATCGACCCGGAGCATCATCGAAGACGAATTCGACGCGTCCATCGGCGGCTCCCTGCGTCGACACGTCCGCCACGATGACCTCCGCGGTGGGGCGCGGTGTTCCGTTGCATGCCAACTGGCAGTCGACGCAATCGCTGCCACCACAATCCACATCCTCCTCATCGCCGTTCCTGATGCCGTCATCGCAGCTTGGACAGGCCGGACAGGTCGATCCGCCGCAATCGATACCCGTTTCTTCTCCATTCCGGATTCCGTCGCCGCAACTCGGATTCAACCAGCACGAACTTTCGGATCCCACGACGCCGTCCACGACAATATTCGGGCCACACTGGATTCCGAGGCTGTAGCTTTGACCCGGCACGAGATCCACGTCCATGACGAAGAATTCTCCGTCGCGGTAGAAGTTCGTCGTGCACCCGTTGAATCCCGGACCGGTGCACATGTAGCACGGACTTCCAAGCGATTCGTGGGAGTAGAGACGGGCCTTCCCGGCCACGTAGGAGACGCCGTATCCCTCGCACTGAGGGATCGATGGACATTCGCCCCAGGAACTCAGCATCTCCGCGAGATCTCCCCCGTCGACGCGACCATCCCCTGTGAGATCGGGTTGATCACCACCCCAACCGACCAGAAGCCGTGAAAGGTCTCCGCCGTCGACGCCTCCGTCCCCATCGAGATCGGCTGGACAACTCTGGGCGTGGGACACCTGGCAGGACATGATCAGCGCAAGTACGGCCATCGCGCGAGGCGCGAACCTTTGTCGATCTTGCATGAACTCGCTCTCCGACCCCTTAGAGGACTCCTCAGACTCAATGACACTGATCCGAGTCCGATCATCCTTCTGATTCGAAAAAACACCGACTTGCCGATCAACCATCGTTCCGACGTCGCCAGGACGATCTCGGCGTTGAAATTTCTCGATCTGGACTCGACCGGCACCGCATGCTGGATCAGCCTCTTCTGGACACCGAGCGTGGAACCACACCGGGCGAAGATGCTCGAACTCGTGGACGAAAGGAACGATCAAACGGGGGTGGCCGCGGAAGGCCCCTTCGACGGGTGAGGACCACGGTCGTTCCGAACCTCCCAGGGCCGAATCGCGGCTCATGGCCTACCGAGCCGGGTCTGAGCGGATCTGGGGGCTATTCTCCCGATTTTGACGCGGCGGCCGCCGATTGTTCGAACCACGTCCGTACAAAAAACGAAGGCACGGGCACGGAGTATCGATTGATGGAACGGATCGACGTCTCAAGCCAGAGCATGACCGACTGGTCGATGGTCCTGGACAGCGGACAGGTGGACTCCCCCACGCGGCAACGTTCGCTGGAGTCGCTGGTCCGCCGGTACTGGCCGTCGCTCTACGCCAAGGCTCGGAGCGGAGGGATTGATGCGAACGAGGCCAACGACGTCGTCCAGGGGTTCATCACGGACATCCTCCTCGAACGCAACCTGGCGGCGGTCGCGGATCCGGAGCGGGGTCGCTTCCGCGGTCTCCTCTCGACCGCGTTCTCGAACTACCTCAGAGATCGTCATCGCGCTCAGTCCTCGAAGAAGCGACGGCCCAGCCAGGGGGCCCCGCGCTCGATCGAACGGGATGCCATCCAAGCGTCCGACCACGGTGAGAACGATCCGGAACATGCGTTCAATCGGCACTGGGTCGCGACCGTGATCCAGGCCGCCGTGACCCGCGTGCGCGTCCAGTTTCGTGAAACCGAACGCCGCGCGGAATGGCGCATCCTGGAAGCGCGTCTGATCGATCCCATGGTTTCGGGGACCAAGGCGACCCCGTACGCGGACCTCGTCGAGGAACTCGACCTGCGCGATGTCGCACAGGCGGCGTCGTACCTCGTGAACGGCAAGCGGGCCCTCGGCCGAGCCATTCTGCAGGAGATCGGGGACACCGTGAAGGATCCGTCGCAGATCGAAGAGGAGGCTCGCGAACTCATCGAGCTCCTGGAAAGGAAATCCATATGACCGATCCCCTCTCCGATTCGCTGCGCTGGGCGATCGAGGTCGGCGTCGATCCCTCCCGAACCTCGATCGACTGGCTGGCGGGCGAACTCGTTCCCGGCTCATGCAGCGCCGCCGACGCGATATTGAACGCGACCGGTCGCCCCGACGAGCACATCGAGCGGCTTCGACTGCTCAAGAACGGTTTCAAGACGTTGCGGATCTCCGCGGAGGAACCGGCCGTCCGTCGCCTCGCGGCCCAGTACTACGCCGCGACCATCGCGGCGGCCCTGGTTCGACGTGGAGCATGGATCACCACGCAGCGTCCGACGCGCGTCCGTGAGGCGATCCTCGCGATGATCGACGACGACCACGTCGCCGACTCGCTTCGATGCCTCGGCCGCGAAGCCATCGACGCCATCGATCAGAACGAGGCCGTCGAAACCGGACTCGAACCGTAGGATCGGACGCGAGCAGGTCGATGGCTGGCCTAGGGCCTGGCCCCGACCACATCGAGCTTTGCTTCTCCGTCCTCGTCGACGATGTCGATGCCGAGACTGCCAAGGATCGTCCCGGTCGCGAACGCGATGTCGACCAGGGCGATCTCGTAGTCGGCCAGCGCCCGGACCTCGCGACTCTGAGCATCGGCGAGCCGGCTCTCGGCATCGAGGACGTCGGTCGAGGTTCGAAGCCCGACGTCGAACTGTCGCTTCTCAGCCTCGACCGTCCTCCCGGCCAGCACCGTCTCCAGACGCGCCGCGAGGATCGTCTGCCAGGACTCCTGGAGTCGATCGAGGGCATCGAGGACTTCGGCCTCGATCGCGAGTCGGCGGGCGCTTCGCGTCGCCAGACGCTGGGCCCTCTGGAGCACCGCCGCGTTCAAGCGGGACTCCCGGACGTCGTTGCCGATCGGGATCTCCCCGCTCACGCCGATGCGGTGGGAATCGAAGTCGCCCAGCGCCGAATACGCGGTCGAGAAGCTTCGATCGTCGCCCTGGATCGAATAGCGGTAGTCCAGCGCGACGAGCGGGAGGGATTGGTTGCGGCGAAGATCCACGGTCAAGGCGTCGATGGCGATCTGGAGTTCCAACTCCAGCATCTCCATGCGATTCGCAATGGCCGCATCGACGAGTCGACGTGGATCGAGCTCGATGCGGAGCGGACTCGGATCGCTGGCCGGCCGGAGAAAGGTGGAGGAATCCAGAGGTACATCGGGATCGTTCATGACCCGCTTGAGGACCCGCTGTTGACGCCGGACGTTGGCGTCCGCGCGAATGATCGACTCGATGGTGCTGCCGACGCCGCTGCGAGCTCGAATGACCTCGATCTCCGCGACGTCGCCGGCCTTGAATCGCCTCTCCGCCCGCTCCAACTGGGCCAACGCCGATTCGTACTGGGTGCGGCGGACCTCGAGCTCCCGAACGGCAGCGAACAGTCGCCAGTAGTCGCGATCGGCGTCGGCGAGGATCCGGATCGCGGCGAGCTTCACCCTCGAATCGACGATGTCCTTGTTCCACTCGGCGATCCGGATCGACGCGGTGTTCGCGTTGATGCCCGCATCGCGCAGCAGGGGTTGGGAGATCGAGAAGCGGAGATTGGATTCCCACGGCTCGGCGTTCCCCAGCACCCCGGACGCCGCCTGATCCCGTTGGGTGGCGAGGGTGTCCACCGTGACCTGGCCCCCCGTCGCGAGCGGGACACGAACCCCGGTGAGGAACTCGTCCTGGTTCGTGGGCTCCCCCTGCTCCAGGTTCGTGAGGACACCCTGGTCGTTTCGCGTGTAGCTGGCGAAGATGGTCGATTCGAACTTCGCCCGTTCCGCGCCGAGCTCGGCGTTCGCGATGGCCGGCGCGAAGAGTTCGGCCTGGAGCTCAAGGTTGTTGCGGAGTACCGCGACTCGGACCGACGCGACCTCAAGATCCTTGGATTCCTCCGGTTCGGCGAGCGAGATCTTCTCCTCGAGCATCGACTCGACCGCGAGCTCGGGCCCCTCGGGAGCGATCACGCTCTCGTCGACGAGATCCACCCCGCGGATTTCGGTCATCCGCTCCGGTGCAGGTCGCCAGTCCGGGGATTCGTTGTCGAAGATTCCGACCGGCGCACAGCCGCCGATCAGGAGGGACGAGCAGATCAGGACATTCGCGAGGTTGCCGGGTCGGTCGGTCATTCGTGTCGCAGCGCCTCGATCGGATCCAATCGCGACGCCTTGATCGCCGGGAACATCCCGAAGATCAGACCAACCGCCGCGCTGAAGGAGAAACTCATGACGATCGCCCAGAGTGGTACGTGAGCCTGGTCCAGACCGGCGTTCGGAATCAGGGCAAGCCCGATCGCGAAGGCCTCTCCGATCAGGACACCGATCGCTCCCCCCACGAGACAAAGCACCACCGCTTCCAGAAGGAACTGCATCAGGACCGCCGCCGGCGTCGCTCCGACGGACTTTCGCAGACCGATCTCCCGGGTGCGTTCGCTCACGGACACGAGCATGATGTTCATGATCCCGATGCCCCCGACCAGCAGGCTCACGCCGACGATCCCGGCCGCGATCACCGTGATCCCGGCCGCCAGGGCCTTGAACTGGTCGATGTACTGGTCGATGGCGGCGACCTGGAAGGTGTCGGGTTCGTCCGGACCGAGGCCCCGCATCTTGCGAAGCACGAAACGAACCTCGCTCTCCGCCTCCTTGGCGAGCTCGGGAGATCGAATCATCGCCGTGACCCGGAAGAAGAACTCGTCGTTCTTCAGTCGAGCCGCGTTGGCGAAGGGAATCATGATCTCGGTGCTGGTGGTGTTCATCCCGAGCATCATCGACTGGATGGTCTCGACCACGCCGACGATCAGGTAGCGACGACCACCGATGATCAGATGCTCGCCCACCGGTTCGGTCGGAAGACGAAGCTCCTCGATCGCGGCCTCGTTGAGAAGGCAGACCTGCCGAGCCCCATCCTCGTCCACCGAGTTGAAGGGCCGCCCCTGGATGACCGAGCGATTCTCGGTTTCATGCCATGCGGGACGAATTCCAGTGATGGAGACGCCTTCGAGAAGCCGCTCACCGTTCTGGACGCTGCGGTTCAGCGACGTGATCGGCGTCAGGACTCGAATCGAGGGACAGTGCCGCTCGATGGCGTCGACCTCGGAAAGCTTGAGTCGGACATCCCGCCATGGATATCTGTTTCGGGGCACCTCGTCGGGGCGATCCGGAAAGATGAACATCCGGTTCGCACCGAAGGTCTCGAATTCGGAGAGCACCCGATCCTTCAGACCGGCCAACGCGGCGATCACCGCGGTCACACTCGCCACGCCGACGATGATGCCGAGCGCCGTGAGAAGGCTCCGCCCCAGATTCGCCCTGATCTGGGAGAGCGCGAGCACAATCGCCTGGACGTAGAAGGAGAGGGAGAGCATCAGGTCGTCCCCTCGTCCGGGACGGGATTCGCCCTCGTCGCCCCGGCGGGATCCTCCGCGATCGGCAGATCGCTCGCGATCCGGCCATCGTGGAGCCGGATCACCCGCTGGCAGTGGGCGGCGACCTCGTCTTCGTGGGTCACGATGATCACCGTCTGCCCCTCGTCGTGGAGTTGGCCGAACAGCGCCAGGATCTCGTCGGTCGTGTTCGAATCGAGGTTGCCGGTGGGCTCGTCGGCGAGCAGGATGGCCGGCTCGTTGAGAAGCGCCCTCGCGATCGCGACCCGCTGCTTCTGTCCACCCGAAAGCTGATTCGGTCGATGGTCCATTCGATTCGCGAGACCGACGCGGTCGAGGGCCGCCCGCGCCCGCTGCTTCCGAGTCCTCCGGCGGGCTCCGACCGCGTAGATGCTCGGCAGCTCGACGTTCGCCATGGCCGTGGCCCGCGGCAGCAGCTCGAACGACTGGAACACGAACCCGATGCGCTCGTTCCTGACCTGGGCCAGTTCCGAGGGCGTCATCCGATCGGTTCTTCTCCCATCGAGCCAGTACTCACCTTCGGTCGGTCGATCGAGACATCCGAGGATGTTCATGAGGGTGCTCTTACCGGAACCGGACGATCCCATGATCGCCACGAACTCGTTCTCACCGATCTCGAGATCGACGCCACTGAGGGCATGGACGATCTCGACGCCGACGCGATACCTCTTCGTGATGCCTTTGACGGTGATGAGCATGAATTCTCTCGTTCGATCCGCTCAACCCGAGGCGACGGTGTCGCCAACGCCCTCTTCCGGATTCGAGTCCGCCTCGTCTTCCGAAGCCGCAAAGACCGACTCCACCGAATCGTCGTCACGAAGATCATTCAGGATCTTGTACGGCCCCACGACCACCATGTCGCCGACCACCAGACCGTCGGCGATCACCGTTTCGGTGAGACTGCTTGGACCGAGCTTCACCGGACGACAGATCGCGCGGTCGTCGGCCACCACGTAGACCACGGGGACCGTCAATCTGGATCGATCGACGAGGTCGTCCCCCGAGATCCTGGGTGGAAGTTCATCCACTCGAACATCCTGGACCGCCTGGCTGGGGACGACGACCCCCTGATGCGTTGCGATCTCGACGTCGACGTTCGCCGCCAGGCCCGACAGGATGCGTCGGCCGTCCAGGTCGATCTGGATCTCCGTCTTGAAGTAGCCCGAACCGTCCCGATCGAGCGACCGCTGCAGCGCGAGTCGATCCACGACGCCGGTGAATATCTCGTCGGGGTACGCATTGATCCTGATCTCGGCGGGTTGCGACTCGCGCACCCGAGCCACGTCGCTCTCCGCGATCCTCGCATCCAATCTCATGCGGGACAGGTCGGCGATGGTCATGATGACCGTGCCGGCGTTGTTCATGGTGCCGACGACGACCAGTTCACCCACTTCGGCGTTCAGGACGGTCACGACCCCGTCTATCGGCGAACGCATCACCGTCTTCTCCAACGCCTCCCTCGCCTGGTCGATGTCCGCCTCCGCCGCCGCAAGCGAACTTTCAGTGACCGAAATCGCAAGCTGTGCGGAACTCACCTGCGCTTCAAGCTGCTTGACCTGATTCCGCGCGTCGTCGATCGCCTGGCGACTTACATCGCCACTCTCGTAGAGCGACTCCTGACGCGCCAGGGTCGCCTTCGCGTTCTCCAACGCGGAGAGCGGTCCCGAGAGTCCGGACTGTTCACTTCGAAGTCGAAAACGCTCGGCATCCCGCCGCGCCTTGGCACTCTCGAGCCTCGCCTCGAAATCCTCGGCGTCGAGCCTGATGATGACGTCGCCCTTGCGGACCGAATCGCCCTCGCGGAACGGCAGATCGATGATTCGAGCCGATATCTCCGCCGACACGTCCACCTTGACGTTGGGCTCGACTTCGCCGGGCGCGGAAACGCGTTCGACGAGAGCTCGACGCTCCGCCGGCTCGATTCGAACCTTCTTCGACGCCCCTCGCCCGATGCTGGTCGGGTCGAAGTCACTTCCAGCCACCACAAGCGCTAGTGCGACGCCGACCACCACGAGAGAAAGCAGAGATATCAGAAGTACGCGACGCAACAGGAGCCACCCCCGCACAGTGAAGCCCTCTCCGGGCCCGGATCTTCCGGACGCCCGCTGGAAGGCCTCGAATTGTAACGCATCGAATCCGGCCGTCCGTGACGGATCGATCTCCCGAGTTGGTTCGGATTCCCACCGCGGTCCTTCGTCCGGCATACACGTTCGACACCGTGAAGGAAACATCCCCCGGTCCGACTGGACCGGGGGATGCGAGATCGAGTGCATGACGCTTCGTGAACATCACGAGGCGATCGATGTCTGCCTCAGGGTGCGCAGGTCCCCCAGGCGGCGAGAATCGCACCGACGTCGGAACCATCGACTTCGCCGTTGCCATCGATGTCGGGATCACACGGTGCCGGGCAGGGTCCCCAGGCGGCGAGGATGGCTCCGAAGTCCGCACCGTCGGTGACGCCGTCGTCGTTGAAGTCGGTCGGGCACGGCGTGCCGCCACCGCCACCGCTCGTACCCTGGACGTTGACGAACCATTCGAAGTCCACTCCGAACGACGGGTAAGTGACGAAGTCCACATCACCGCAGTCCGGCGCGTATCCCCAGGTCTCACCACTGCCGACGTCGGTAGCAACGCCACCTGCGGGGCCTGCGAAGCCGTCGAGCGATGCCGCGGTATCCAACTCGATGACAAGCGACTCGCCACCGCTGAGATCGACCGAAACGCCTCCGTCGAACGAGACGAGACTGAATTCCGCATCGGTCGTCGGATAGAAACCATATGGCGCCGATGCGAGCAGCGTCATACCCGCGACCGAGGGAATACCGCTGGCCGCGGTGTAGAGGTTGATGGCGCCCGCGAGGTACGAGCCGCTGTTGGCGATGCCGAATTCGACACAGTCAATCGTGAAGGTGTCTGCACCCATATCCGCAGCGGTGTACACGCGAGCGTACTTCTGCGCAGTGGTGATGCCGCCACCAGCACAGGCGACACCATTGTTCTGGAGCACCGCGCCTTCGACGGTCTGGCTGAACGAATCGGGGCCGGGAGCATCGCAGGTGTACGGATCGATGGGCGGCTCAGGTTCGGTCCAGGAGACGGAGAGCGTCCCCGTGCCGACCGCACCCTCGAATCCGGAGACTGCGAGGAGATACTGCTTGCCGGGCTCCATCGCGGCCACCAGGATGGACGAGAAGCCGGTGCACCCACTCCCGTCGTCGTTGCAGGCGACTTCGGGGTTTCCAAGGATCGACGGATCGATCGCGTCACCGGCGACGCCCGCGTCGTAGAGGGTGAGCGCAGTGTCGTAGTCGGCCTGGTCACAGGTGCTCGCGGTCAGCTGCTGCGATACCGCGGAGTCGTTGGCGACCAGGTACCACGCCTCGGCACCGCCACCGCCGGCACAGCTGATGGCCGGGCCGTCGTTGTTCGCGGAAAGGATGTCGAAGGCGACCGAATCGCCGTTGTTGAGCGAGGTCGGAGTCGTCGCGCAGTCGTTGGCGAACGCCGGGGCGACGCAACTGTACTGGAAGATGTTGCACAGCACGATCGCGGTCTCTGCGCAGGTGGAGTCCCAGCTGCTCGAGCAGCAGAACGGATCGCC
>PKCT01000171.1 GCA_002862325.1 Phycisphaerae bacterium | reverse complement strand
GCTCCTGGTCATGTTCCTGGCCGAGAGTTACGTTCACGATCTGTCGCCCTACGCCCTCGATCTGGGCGGAGGGTTCGGCATCCGCTGGTACGGCCTTTCGTACCTCGCGGGCATCGTGGCCGCCTGGCTCATCATCGGGTGGTTCGCCAGGACCGGTCGGTCCCTACTCAAGCCGAGCCAGGTCGGCGACTTCATGATCTGGATGGTGGTGGGCGTCGTGCTCGGGGGTCGGCTCGGTTACGTGTTCTTCTATTCGCCCGATCTGCTCTGGAAGTTCTCGGCCGCCTTTCCATTCTGGGGCGTCCTCGAAATCAACAAGGGCGGCATGGCGAGCCATGGCGGCATTCTCGGCGTGATCGTCGCCTGTCTCCTGTACGGCCTGAAGCATCGGATCGATCCCTGGCATCTCTACGACTGCGTCGCCTTCTGCGCACCCATCGGGCTCGGCCTCGGCCGGATCGCGAACTTTGTCAACGGCGAACTTCCGGGACGACCGATTCCGGCCGATCGTCAGGCCGATGCGCCGTGGTGGAGCGTGAAGTATCCCGACGACATCATGTCGCCCGACTTCGCGAACGGCCCGCAGGTCGACGCCGCCGCGACGCTGGTGGTCATTCCACCGGATGCCGGTCCCTGGGCGATCCGGGGTGCGATCCGCGACGCCGTATACCAGGGTCGATCCGACGTCTCCGATGCGATTGCGCCGTATTTGACCGCGTTCTATCCAAGCCAGCTCTTCCAGGCCGTGACCGACGGTGTCCTGCTGTTCCTCGTGCTGGCCGTGGTCTGGCTGCACCCGAGACGTCCCGGCGTGGTGGGAGGGTGGTTCCTCATCGCCTACGGAGCGCTTCGAATCGTCAGTGAACAGTTCCGTGCGCAGTACCTGACGGAGTGGGGGGTCTCGAGCATCTGGCCGGCCGCCGGATTGAGCGTGGTGATGATCGTGGCCGGCGCGGCGGTCGTGGCCTGGTGCGCACGACGGGATGCTCCGAAGGTCGGCGGCCTTCTGCCGAACCGGATCGCCGAGTCGAATCCATAAGAGAACACCACCCGATCTCTCGGGTGGTGTTTCAAAGGGCTGGGCCCTTCGCTTCGATGGTTGAGTTCGATCTCAGGCCGCGCGGACCTTGCCTCGGCCGACGGTGCGAGCGTCGAGATCGGCTCGAACGTCCTTGTTGTTCTCGAGTTCCTCGAGGAGCTCCTCGGGATTGCTCGCCCAAACATCCGCGCCGATCTCCTCGGCGAGTCCGGGGGCTCGATTGAAGATGCCCGCACCGACCACGATCTGCATTTCGGGGAAAGCGTTGATCCCTCGGATGTGGTCGATCAGATGACGGATGCCCGGTCCGTCGCTGCCACCGGCGCTGAACATGAGGAGTACGTCGGGTCGACGGCTGTGGACCTCTTCGAGGATGTCGTCCTGGGCGATGTTGCCGCCGCCGAAGTGCACGGTGTACCCGTCGGCCTCGAGAATGTCGGCCATCAGTCGTGCGGCGAGGTCGTCGAGCTCGTGCGGACCACAGAAGAGACAGATCGTTCGATCCCGCGACTCGGACATCTCGTACCTCAGCTGGAGATGGGCGATCAACGACGAGAGGGCGCGGGTGGCGTACTGCTGAGCAAGACGCGTGATCTGATCGTTCCGATAGAGCGTCGTGATGTTGTTGATGGTGGGCCAGAACACCTCTCGAGCGACGACGTCCGCGGAGATGCCGTTGTCGAAGGCGGCGTCGACGAGGGTGCGGGGTGCGTTTCGATCACCGGAGACGAGGGTGGAGAAGAGGTTCTCGATGAAGAGGTCGGTGTTCATGGCGGCGTGCTTTCTGGATGGGGACGAGGAGATAGCGTTCTGCACCGGAGAGACTCGCGGTGCGATGGATGTCTGAGGCGGGTGGAAACGGTCTCAAGACTCCGGAATCCGGAGGTCTTGACGGTGCTCGCCGGGACGTGCCCGGCGACAAGGAGTATTTCGGATCGATCGCCAGGCCCACGAGACGAGGTGGAGAAATTGGTCTTACAGGACCCAGGGCGTCGCGAGGAGCACGAAAGGGACCCCTATCGTGGCTCTTACCGGAACCCTCCCACGCTCAAGGAGTCGTATCGGTCACCGGCATCACCAACACCGTCTCGGTCGTCTCGAGTTCGGCGAGTTGCGCTTCGGTGAGCGGCAGCGGCTTGAGGGTCCTGGTGGCGAACAACTCCGTCGCGGCGGTGTGATAGGAAAGGTCTCGTCGATCCGTCTGACCGATCGGCGTGATCGTCCAGGACCTCGGGGGATCGGACATCTCGTGCAACGCGACGTACGCGGAACCGATGGTGCACTTCATCTTGGAGAGGTCGCTTCCCCGAAGATCCGCGTTCGCGTTCATCAGCGAGATGGCCGGATACATCCCGGTCTCCACCGAGAACGTCCGTCCGCCCTTGCGAATGTGATGTGCCAGGCCCCATGGGATCTCCGACCCGAACGGGAGGAGGCCGGCGATCCGCTTCTTCGCGGCGAGCAGCGTGTCGAACATCCGAGTGGCATCCTCGAGGTCGACGGTCTCGATGGGTCGGGTGAGGAAGTCGACGCTGACCACGGGTCGATCGCCGGCGTACATGAAGAGCCAAAGGAGAAAGAGGCTCGGCTCCGACTGGAACGATCTGGGTACACCGTCCCACGCGAGAATCGCCTCCACGTCGCCCGCGATCTTCTGTCGCTTCGGATACTCGGAACCGTACGCCTCCCACGCGTGACGTAGGCGAAGACTCATCGGTTCGTGGGGGATCATCTTTCCATCGACCAGGAACGCCTTCCCCTCCTCGGCGGTGACCGAATCGTCCTCGTGGAGCAGTTGACGGAGATACCACGCTCGCACCGTGTCCCGCTCGCGACCGGCGGTCCCCCGGGGGAAGGCCGACGGAACGGGGTCCTCCGAGGTTCCGGTCGTGAACTCGGGACCGTTGTTGCAGTTCTGCACGAAGCCGATCTCCGGCTTTCGCACGCCCGGCAGATCCTCCCACGGCACCATGTCCGTCCACACGAGTGATGGATCGGATCCATCAAGCGGGCGATTCGCCTGGAGTCCCTCCGGTCGCTGGGGTACCCGACCACCACAGACGAAGATCACATCGCCCGCCCGGTCTGCGGCCACGATGTTGAAGCTCGCGAACTGCAGTCTGGACATCGCCTTCTCGAGATCTTCGACCGTCTTTGATCGCACCATGTCGTGGAGTTGGATCGGAGGATCGGAGAGACCGTACGACGCGAGCCATGCCGCCTTCGCACGATTGTTCTCCGGATCGTGATGGATGACCGGACCGTGCACGGACCATCGAAGCACCTCGTTTCGGGTGGTGCCGTCCGGAAGCCGATACTCGACGTCGCGACGTTCGAAGTCGACCCATTCACCGCCATGGAGATATCGATCCGGATTCTCGGGATCCAGTTCCAATCGATAGACGTCCGCGTGATCCGGCTTGTTCGCCGTCCACGTCCAGGAGACGTCGGGGGTCCGACAGAAGACCGGCAGCGCCGCCCCGATCACCTCGGCACCGGCAAGATCGATCGTCTCACCCTTGAGATGGACCTCGTAGAGACGGAACTCGTGCTTCCAAGGCATGTGTGGATCGGCCGCGAGCATCGCGTTGCCCGCCTCGGTTCGATCGGCCGCGATCGCCCAGCCGTTCGATCCGATGGGATTCCAGTGTTCATCCCCGATCCCGAAGTCCAGTAGTGCGAGACGCGGAGTACCCTTGCCGCGTTCGCGATTCACCCGGCCGAGCGTCGGCCAGAAGTTCACCAGCCGACCGACGGCCAACGCCCAGCTCGGCTGCACCGGCTCCGCCCATTCGGGCACGCGTTCGGGATGCGCCGCCATGTAGGCATTGATCCCGTCGGCGTATCCGACCGCGAGATCCCGAACCAGGGGTGGGTATCGATCCCACGCATCCTCCATGAACTCCGCGATGCGCATCAGCCGGTACGTTCGGTCGATCTCGATCGCCCGCTCACCTTCGATCTCCGATCGACGACCGTTGGCGGTCCACATCGCGCTCAACGCCTCTTCGAGACGATCCTCGCCGACCGCCCAGCCATGCCCGTACGCAGCACCGCGATCCGTCGCGGCGAAGATGTGTGGCACACCCCAGGGATCGCGAACGATTCGGATCTCCTCACCGTCCAAGTCGACCAGCGGAACGCCGGCGAACGCCTGGGTGGAGAGGACGAGGACGGACACGAGAACGTTGATGAATGATCGAATCATGCCAACAGCGTACCGATGGCAAGGACGGATCAGGGTGCGAATTCAGTCGGATTCCGCGGGAGGGTGTGCGACCATCCACTGGAATACGCTGCTCTCGGGCTGCGTCTCGACCCCGAGATGCCGAAGCATGTTCAGGCACTGCGCTCGATGGTGCATCGAATGGGTGGTGACGTGCACCAGGATCCCTCCCCGCGTGAAGCGATACGCCGTTCCCTTTCGTTCCGGGGAGAGCACCTCCGAGAAGGGCCCCGCCGACACCGCGTCGCGAAACGTGGTCATCGCCTCGACATGCGCATCGCGCATCCGATCGATCGTTGGATCGCCCTCGGTGATCTCCGGTGTGAAGTCCGGTGGCGTCGTATTGAGGACTCCAGTCCACCCGACCATCGCGTTGATGTTGTGGACCAGGGTGCGGCGAAGAGTGCCAAGCCCCATCTCGAATTCGTGATCGAGTTGAGGATCGGTGAGCGGATCGCATGCATCGAACATGCGGTGGGTCGCCCAATCCTCGAAATCGAGCAGGACGGCGTGGGGATCGGTGGGGGGTGGGGGGTTCATGACGAGACCATAGCAGTCGATCTGGCCTCGGCCGAACGTGCATGGCCTTCGAGACCCTCGGTCCGCGCAAACACGGCGCAATCCGCAGAGAGTCGATCCGATGCAGAGGTCCCGTCCGACTCGATCCAGGTCCTCACCCGAAGGAAGTCCATGACCGAGAGTCCGCCCCGAGCCCGAGCCGAGCCGCCGGTGGGGAGAATGTGATTGGGTCCGACTCCGTAGTCGCCGAAGACCTCCGCACCGCCGAAACCGAGAAACACCGCACCTGCGTGCTTCACCCGGTCGGCGATCCGACGTGGATCCCGCGTGATGATCTCGAGGTGCTCCGGACCGAGTCGATCGGCCGCCTCCAGCATCCGCTCCTCGTCTTCCACCACGATGGCGGCACCCCGACCGATCGACGCCTCGGCGATCCTTCGATTCCGATCCGGAAGCTCGAACAGGACATCACGAACACGGGACCTGACCTCGGCGCGAAACGGCTCACTTGTGGTCACCAGCCACACCCTCGCGTCGGAGTCGTGTTCCGCCTGCGCGACCAGATCGAGGGCGACGACCCTCGGGTCCGCCCCGTCGTCGGCGATCACCATCAACTCGCTCGGGCCCGCGAGCGCATCGATCGCGATCGGACGCCCGCGCGGCGCGCTCGTTCCGGAGACGACCGCCTTGGCCGCGGTCACGTATCTGTTCCCCGGACCCACCACGATGTCGCAGCTCGGACCCAGCACACCGAGCGCCATGGCCCCGATCGCATGCGCACCACCAGCGGCAAGAAGTGAATCCGCTCCCGCGAACCAGGCCGCGGCGAGCGTCCCGTCGGTCGGTCGGGGACTTGCGAGACGAATGGTCCCGACCCTGGCAACCACCGCGGGAATGACCGACATCAACACGCTGGAAGGCAATGGAAATCGTCCACCCGGGGCGTAGCAGCCCGTGGATTCCAATGGAACGACCTCGTGTCCGATCGTGATGCCGGTATCCGTCACGTCCATCCGACAGGCGGACATGCAGGACGCCTGGAGTTCGGCGAAATCCCTGATCCGATCAGACGACCGCTCGATCACTCTACGGACGTCCTGATCGACCCGGTCGACCGCGGATCGGAGATCGTCGCGGTCGAGGAGGACGCGTTTTCCGTAGGGCGACTCGTCGTACTTCGAGATGTACTCCAACAACGCCTCCTCGCCCCGCACGTCGAGATCGTCGATCGTCTTCTCGGCGACCATCACCGCCTCGGCGTCGATGGTGCAGGTCGAGACGTCGATCTCGTCGAGATCTTCGTTGGGAAGGATCGATTCGATGTTCGCTCGTTCGCTCATCCCGCCGTCTCCCTGACCTGGTCCACCGTCTTGACCTCGCCACCCCGACGGGTCGAACGCAGCGCCCTGCGGTCGAGCTCGTCGACCACCTCGATCCACGACACCCCGCGTTGGATGAGCGAAGTGATGGTGAAGTACAGGAGATCCGCGGCCTCGTGCACCACGTCGGCGTCCTCCGCGACGAACTCCGTCGCCTCCTCAAGGATCTTCCTGCGAATCATCGTCGGATCGGACAGGAGTCTCCGGGTATAGGAGCCATCCACCCTCGCACTCTCCGGACCGGCGATGCGACGAAGTCGTCGTTCGAGTTTCTCGACGCCCGAACCGTCGTCCCAGCACGTCCAGCGATCGAGGTGACAGAAGCCATTCTTCTCCTGCTCGACGGTGTATCGCAGGGCGTCTCGGTCGCAGTCGAGGTCGATTCGGAGCACGCTCTGCACGGCTCCCGAAGATGCACCCTTCTCCCAGAGTCCTCGTCGACGGGACTCGTAGAACGCCCTTCCCGTCTCGATGGTCCGGTCGATGCTGCGATCGCTCGAATAGACGAGACCGAGTGCCGTCCCGGACCGATCACAGACGATCGTCGGGTAGAGACCGTCCGGCCGGTCGGTTTTCAGCATGGCGGCCACGGTCCGGCCGAGACCGAGGGATCCGTCGTAGATGCCGCGTCCGACCTGCACATCGATGCTCAGACGGTCGAGCGAAGCGATCTCGGACTCGCATCTCGTTCCCCCGGCCACGATCAGATCGTGATCGGGCAGTAGTTCCGCGAGGGATCGTGCACGTTCGAGATCCAGTCCCGCTCCAGTCCCCTCGTTCTCCACGAAGGTCGCGAGGAATCCCGACACGTAGGGACGCAGACGTGCGATTCGATCGGCGACCGTCTCTCCGGTTCCGGTGCGCCAACCTTCCACCACGACCTCGTCGCCCCAGGCGTCGACCGCCGCGATCACCCGATCACGAGGAAGGCGTTCGAGCAGATCCGGTTCGGCCGCGGTGCCCAGGATGATCCGAGTGGCGCCGGCGTCCAACCAACCGATGGCCGTCTCGTGGTCTCGAATACCTCCACCGACGCGACACGGGAATCGCTTCAGCATTGCTTCGATGATCGCTCGATTCTCGCCGGAACCCATCGCGGCATCGAGATCGATCACCGCGATCTCACCGACTCGGGAGAATCTCTCCGCGACTTCGATGGGATCCCCGCCGTCGAGGATCCGGGTCCTTCCCTGCCTGAGCTGTACCGCCCGTCCACCTTGGATATCGATCGAAGGAATCATCATGGTCTGAGCTCCCGCCCGAGGGCGTTCAATTCGATTCGTAGGTTCCGGATCGTCGTGGCTTCGTCGTGAAGGACGCCTGCGATCAAGGAACCGGTCGCGCCGGCCTCGAACGCGGATTCGATGTCGGCCGCGGTTCGAGCGCCACCACTGGCGATGACCGGGGTGTCGACCACCCGGGTGATGGATCTGATCAGGTCGAGGTCGTATCCGATGCCGGTTCCGTCGCGATCGTGACTCGTCACCAGGAGTTCACCCGCCCCCCTTGCGACCGCGGTCTTCGCCCACTGGACCACCGATCCACCGGTGAGCGATCGCCCACCATCGATCACGACCTCCCATTCGGAGTCGCCGCGACCGATTGCGTCGATCGCCACGATCACACACTGGCTGCCGAAGCTCGAGACCAATTCGTCGATGAGGTCGGGACGTCTCACCGCGGCCGAGTTCACCGAAATCTTGTCGGCTCCCGCGTCCAGGAGTCGCTCGGCGTCCTCGACCGTGCGAACACCGCCGCCCACCGTGAGTGCGATGGAGAGCGATTCGCGCACCGATCGCACCACCTCGATCGAGGCGATTCTCTCCTCCATCGTGGCGGATACGTCGAGTATCACCAGCTCATCGGCACCATCGAATTGATACCGATCGGCGAGATCCGCCGGATCCCCGACCTCTCGAAGATTCCTGAATCCCACTCCCTTGACCACCCTCCCGTTTCGAACGTCGAGACACGGAATGATCCTCTTCATCAGCATGACACCACATCCTTCACGCAAGAAACCCAACGTCGAATGAGATCCTGTCCGTAGGTACCAGACAATTCCGGATGGAACTGACACGCAACCACCCCAGAACATTCCAGCGACGCGACGAACCGGTCCCCGTCGCACGCCCAGGTCGCGGCCCATCCATCGGGAACCCGGTCCACGGCGTAGCCGTTGGCGAAGTAGGCCGTACCCGGTCGGACCACGACGTCCTCCGTCCTCAGCAAGGGGCGATAGATCCGACTCCAACCCACGTGGGGGCGAGGAACTCCGTCCGCCAACCTCCGCACCCGAACGTCGATCGCTCCCAGACCCGTCACGCCGGGCGCTTCGTCGCTCGACTCGGCGAGAAGCTGCATGCCGAGACAGATGGCGAGGGTCGCCGATCGCCTTTGGATCCGTTCCCGGATCGCCTCCACCAGACCCAGTCGACGCAGTTCGGACATGCCGCTCGCGAAGTGACCGACCCCCGGAAGAACGAGGCCCTCGACCAGTTCCACCTCCATGGGGGTGGACATCAGATCCGCACGAACCCCGACGCGACGCAGTGACGCCATCACCGAAGCGATGTTCGCGACGCCGGTGTCCACCACTCCGATACGAATCCCATCGTCGTTGATCATGTCCTGGAGATTCATTTCATGGTTCCCTTTGTGCTGATGGACCGATCCGTTGATCGCACCGCATCGCGAATCGCCACGGCGAGCGACTTGAAGGCGGACTCGAGTCGGTGGTGATCGTTTCGCCCTTCCAGAACCTTCACGTGAAGGGTGAATGGGGCCGTCAACGCCAGCGTCTCGAGGAAGTGCACGGCGTTCTCTGAGGCGAGTTCGCCGACCATCGGTCGCACCAATCCGAGATCGATCGTCGCGGAGGGCCTTGAGACCAGATCGACGGCGACCCGTGAGAGGGACTCGTCGAGCGGAATCATCGCCCATCCGAATCGAACGATCCGATCACGATCCCCCAGTGCGGCCGCAAGAGCGCGTGCGAGCGCGATCGCACAGTCCTCGGCCACATGGTGATCGTCGACCACGAGGTCCCCCTCGGCGACGATTCGAAGATCGAATCGGGCGTGGGCCGCGAAGGCCGTCAGCAGGTGATCGAGCATTCCGATCCCGGTTTCGATGGAGATCCGATCACCGGATCCATCCAGAGACAGCTCGACCCGGACGTCCGTCTCCCTCGTCGTTCGGTGCACACATCCCGTTCGCCGACCGGTCGCCATACTGTTGGTGGATGCACTCACGAGATCACCTCCTCCGCGAGTTCCGCTATTCCTTCACCACGCGGGACGATCCACGCGGCGCCCGCCGCCTCCAGCGAGGTCCTGGAATCGTCGTCGGTGACACCGATGGGGACGATCAGGCCGGAAGGCTGTCTCGTTGCCGCCATCACGTCGTCGACCGTGTCGCCGAAGAACCACGCGCTTCTCGCGTCGAGTGAACGCAGCGCCTTCGAAAGTCCGGTTGGATCCGGTTTGAGCGGTGCATCTTCGCGCGCCACCACCGCGTCGATGACCCGATCGAATCCGAATCGCTCCAAGAACCGATCGGCCTCGACCCTGGGGCGTCCCGTGACGATCCCCACTCGACGATCTCCCGCCACACGGCCGATCGTGGTCGGATCGATCAGAGGCGTCTCGAGCTCGCACAGTCCATCTCTCGATTCGTCGCCCAGATACCAGCACTGGAATCTTCGAACGATCTCGTCGACGTCGACCTCGACGCCGCGATCGAGAAGAATCCGACGGGTGACGTCCCAGTCGTCGTTGGCGCCGCCCTTCCTCTTCATTCGATCTATCTCCCCCTCGCCGACGTCGAAACCGAATTCTGCGACCGTGTTCTCAATGGCCGAGCGATAGGAACGGTCGACGTCCGCGATCACCCCATCGAGATCGAAGAGAAGTACATCCGGATCGACCACCGCGTCGACGCAGCGACGGAGTCGGTCCATATGAATCCGGTCGGGCGGAACGGTGATACGAATCCGATCGCGTACCGATGATTCATCGAATCGTCGTACCGCAATCCCCAGCGATCGAAGCCCGCTCGCGAGCCGATCGGTCCGACCTCGCCTAAGCGGATCCTGGACGAGAAGGAAGTTGGCCTCCGAATCCCCCGAATCGAACCCCCGATCACCCATCCATCGTTCCATTCGCCGCCGGTTGTCGACGACTCGATCGACCCGCCTTCTCATCAGTCGCTCGCAAACCGGGTCCGAAAGCGCCTCTCCCGCGACTTGGATGGACATGGAGGAGACCGCGTAGGGACCACCGGCTTCTCGAATCCGGTCCGCGAGATCCGGCGAGCTCTCCGTCCAACCGATGCGCAGACCAGCCAGTCCCCAGGCCTTGCTCAACGTCCGAACCATCACGGTCTTGGGCATGCGACGAATCGCCGCGAGGGTATTCATGATTTCCGTGTCGGCCCCGTCCTCCGAGAACTCGATGTATGCGAGATCGACCATCAGGATCGGATCGGGATTCCCGGATCGAATCGCCTCGAGCTGCTCCAGCGAGATCGTCCTGCCCGTCGGATTGCATGGCGTGACCACCACCATGAGATCGCATCCATCCGAACGAGACGTGAAGTCCTCGAGGGGGAATCGACCATCGAGCCACGGCAGGGATTCGACGGTCGAGGATCTCCGCGCGATCGACCGACGAATCATCACGAAGGTCGGTTCGGTCATCAACACCTTCGAATCCTGATCGAGGAAGGCGGTGCACACTCGATCGATGGCGTCGTCGGCACCCGCGGTGACGACGATCCTGCTCGGGTCGGTCCCCGATCGACTCGCGATAAGACGTTCGAGGTCGGTCGTTTCGGGATATCGAGCGACGCCGGCCGTCGATGGGACATCCATGATTCCGAGATCGGTCGCATCGTCGACGCATTCGTTGCAATCCAGACGGAGTTGAACGACGCCGGCCATCGAGGAACGGGGTTGCGAGACGATGGTGCTCATGGAATCACCAGCCTCGCTTCGCCGACCACGAGATCGGTGGCTCCCACACCGCGCAGTCGATTCACCAGCGTCGCGAAACCGCTCCTCGGGACCGCGGCGCGGACCGCGAAGCCTCCGGCCGCGAGCGGCGAGACCGTCGGGCGGCGCATTGATGGAAGGATCGCCAGCACCTCGTCGAGTCGATCGGCGGCGACGTTCAGATCGACCAGGTATCTCGCTCGAGCTTCGATCACGGACCGAAGAAGATCGCCCAGCCTCCGGATCGAAGGGCCTCGCCGGGGACATTCGAACGCATCGATCGATGCATACATCCGCGTCGAGGATCTGGATATCTCCTCGATCACCCGAAGATCGTTCGCGGCCAGTGTCTCGCCCGTCTGAACGAGGTCGACGATCACGTCCGCATCCTCGGGAGGGAGCACCTCGGTCGCACCCCAGCTGCGGACGATCTCGTAGTCCAATCCACACGCACTCGCCCACGCCGAGGCGATCTTCGGCATTTCAGTGGCGATGCGGACCGGGGATCCGGACCTTCGATCGAGATCCACGGATGGAGGAGCGGCCGCGACGACTCGAACCCGGTCCAGGGTCGTGTCGAAGACCTCGACTAACGATTCTTCCACACCGAGCTCCATCGCCCAATCCGCGCCGGCGAATCCGACGTCGCGGCTTCCAGCGGCGATCATCGACACGACGGCCTGTGGCTTGAGCCGCTTGGTCTCGAAGGGCCCGTCGCCGTCGACGGAGGGTCTGTATCCACGACCATCGCTCGAAACGCGGATTCCCGCGTCGGCAAGGAGTCCGTCGACGCCCACCGCCATGCGTCCCTTCGGCAACGCGAGTCGGAGACGGGTGGTCGCGGGTTCGGGATCACGATCGAGGTCGAGTTTTCCTGTTTCCAAGACGGTCATGTTCGGTCCTTTCATGGACCGGCCCGTCTCCGGAGATCATGGTGAAGCGGACTCGCTCACGACACGACGCCGGCGACTGGGCCGGCTTCTTGTTTCGTCGTTGTCGAGAAGGGTCTCAGGACATGCGATCGAATCACCGGCGAGCACGGCCATGGTGGCCGTGGGTTCGATGGTGTCGATGCTGGTGGAGAGACGGAGTCATGGGACAAAAGGTTAGAACTCGAATTCATCGTCGTCAATACATCGGTCCCGCATTCGAGACAACTGGGGTGTTCACCCCACGATGCCGTACGTGACGGTTCGGGACCCTTGCGGATCCGGCGCGACCGGGTCCTTCTCCACCGTCGATGCGACGATCATCCCGGCGATCGAAATGACCGCGACCCCGATGAGGTTGAGTACGAAGCCCTCACGCATCATCGTCCGGATTGGAACGAGATCCGATCCGTAGACGACCGCATTTGGAGCGGTCGCGACCGGAAGCATGAAGGCGCAGCTCGCGCTCATGGCCGCAGGCGCCATGAGCACCACCGGATCGACATCGATCGCCTGCGCCGTCGAAGCGAGGATCGGCATCAGAAGCGCCGTCAAGGCGGTGTTGCTGGTGATCTCGGTGAGGAAGGTCGTGAAGAGGCAGATGACGATGATCACGACCGGTACCGGAACGTTCCGCAGCAACGCGAGTTGGTTCGCGATGACCTCGCTCAATTCCGTCGCCTGAAACGCCCGGGCGAGCGCAATACCACCACCGAAGAGCAGCAGGATGCCCCAGGGAATTCGCCGAGCGTCGTCCCAGACGAGAAGACGACCACCCCCACCGGTCGGGGTGAGGAACATGAGGAGCACGATCAGGATCGCGACGGTCGCGGATCCGGACAGGCGGGCATCGACCACGCCACCACTCGCCCAGTAGATGAGACCGGTCCAACCACCGGTTCTGGTCGCTTCGATTCCTGGAATGGTGAAGGTCGGATACTTCTGGGTGATCCACAGTACCGCCGCGAGACCGAAGACCAGCACCACTGTGATCTGTGGACGGGTCCATCGCTCTGGAGCGGGAAGCGAGAAGCAGGCGTCCGCTGGGACGCGTCGAGTCAACCAGATCCACGCGAGGGGGATCATGATGACCACGACCGGGACGCCTATCGCCATCCAACGGACGAATCCGAACGGTTCGGTCGTTCCGGGAAGGGTGTCGATCGCCCCCATGAAGATCACGTTCGGCGGCGTTCCGATCGGCGTCCCGATGCCGCCGATGTTCGCGGCGTACGCGAGGCCGAGCAGCAGTGGTACGGCGATGCGACGGTCCTGGGAACCAGAGATCACCGCGAGCGCGACCGGCAGGAGCATGAGCGTGGTCGCGGTGTTGGAGATCCACATCGAGAGGAAGCCGCTGGCGACCATGAATCCGAGGATCACGACTCGAGGACTGTCGCCTCCGATCCGGCCCGCACCACGAACGAGCGCGACCGCGATTCGACGATGTGCGCCGTTCGATTCCATCGCCTTGCTCATCATGAACCCACCCATGAGAAGCAGGATCAACGAGTCTCCGTAGGACGCCGCGGTATCCCGATGACTCGTGATGCCGAGAACGGGAAGTGTCGCGAGCGGAATCAGACTCGTGGCCGGCACCGGTAGCGCCTCGGTGACCCACCAGAAGGCGGTCAGGGTCGTGACGCCGACCAGAAGAACCTGTGCCGTCGTCATATCGGTCCAGAGGGCGCACGTCACCGCGACGATGATCGAGAGGATCGGCCCAATGAAGAGAAAGATACGTCGCCAGACGTGATTGATGACCTGCATCGAATCGCTCATGTCTACGTTCTACCGGAAGGAAGCCGACCTCGTCCGCGGTACGATGCACCAATGATCGGGATCCTGGCCATCACAACGATCCTATCCATCGGGAGCGGTGATTCCGGAGCGCTGCAGACTGAAATCGACCTGCTTCGGCAGGAGATCGCCACATATCGACGACAGCGGTCCGATTCGTCGATCGACGACGACCGAAGGGCGGAAATCTCCGCCTTGATCCAGGACGTGCTGGCCGACGCGGATCAACGAACGAGCTTCTCCGATCCATCCTCGAACACCATCGCGAGCGTGGATGGTCGTTTCACCCTCTCCATCGAGTACTACACGCAGGTCGATTGGGTCTTGAACGAGAATTCGGTGGACGGTACGCAATATGGATTCCAGATCAGCACCAGCCGCATCACCTTCCTCGGAGATCTGTACGGCCCCGATTGGAGCTACGGCGTCCGCCTCCTTCTCGGCAACGGTTCGGACGGCGACGACCAATTCGCCTACATCCAGGGCAACCTGAGCGAGAACGCCAACATCCAGGCCGGACTCCTGTGCCCTCCGTTCTCCCTGGAACAGGCGATCGACAACAATGAGCAGCTCGGCGTGTACCTCTCGTTCATCGCCGGCACGTTCGATCCCGAGAGTTCGGTCGGCGCCAGCCTGTTCGCGCAGGATGATCGAGTTCGGGGATGGCTCACCTTCACCAACGGCTGGAACCAGGACATCGAGTCCATCGAGGGGAACCAAAGACAGGGGGTGTTCGGTCGACTGGAGTGGGCGCCCTTCGGGTCGTTCGACGATCTCTACCGATTCAACCCCTATCCGGGCGAGACGGAGACGAGTCCGATGTTCGGACTCGGCGGAAACTTCAATTGGGGAAGCTACGCGCCGCCCGGTGTGGTGACCGTCGAAGGAGACGCCACCCGGCTCACCGCCGACTTATCGTGGCAGACCTCAGGATTCGGGACTCTTTCCACCATCAATTGGCAGGACACCGGTCCGGACGTTCCATTCGGCGGCCAACGGTGGGCGGCCACCACACAGGTCGCGTGGTTTCCAATGCGTCGCCTCGAGCTTTATGCACGTGGCGAATGGGGGGCGATCCTCGGTACCGACTCGAGCGATTTGTGGATGGCGACGATCGGGACCAGTTGGTATCCCGCCGGCGATCGACGGATCAAGCTCTCCCTGGAACTCGTCATGGGGTGGGGCAACACGCTCGACTGGAAGATCGACGGCAATCCCGGGATCGTCCAGGTCGATGCTCCGCAGACCGCCGTGCGAACACAGGTTCAGTTGTCATTTTGAGCGTTGCAACTCGGATTCGACCTCGTCGATGAGTTGATACTGAGTGGGATTGTCCGGCACGAAGAGCCTGAGTCCGCTCTCGGAGAAGGTCGACACTACATTTACCAGGATGACCACGGTGAAGACGATCGATGTGAACCGAGTCCACCGCGATCGACCCGGCGTGAGATCGGGGGGCACGAGCAGATTGGAGAAGAAGAGGGTGCAACCACTCACGATGATCACCATCGCGAAGACGACCACCGCCCATGTGTAGAGGTGCCATCCCATCACGGCCGATCCGTAACCTGGGTCGCCCGGCATGATGTGGAGAAGGACCTGACGGGCCGCGATCGCCATGCCGAGCGCCGCCGCGACGATCGACATTCCGTAGCCCCGCATGAATCTCACTCGTGCGGGACTTTCCTGAGCCTTCGCCTGACGATTCAGAAGGATGTACATGGGCCCCATCGCGGCCGCCATCATCGCCATGCGCTGAAGCAGACAGAGGGGGCAGGGGAACTCGCCTTCGATGAATTGGTAGAAGAGCGCACCGCACAGTACCCCGACGATCCCGAGGACCTGGACATGCATCAAAACGACCTGGAGAGGGGCGAGACGACCGGACGCTGTTTCGGATTCTGTGCTCGTCATCGATCGCTCAGAAGCTCAGACCCAGCGATTCGGTCAGATGATGGTTGAAGAGAAGCGCGATGGCGATCAGCGACAGGAGATACAACGTCGCCGTCAGTCGCCACGAGCCACGGTGCATCGTGCGGAGCAGGATGAGCAGGAGGATGAAGATGCCGGCTGCGATCATGTCTCGGTGATCCTCTCGATCCTCCATCAATCGGTGGGGACGGGGCCCGGCAGGACGGGAGGCATCGGGCACGACAGCGCACCCGCAAGTGCCCGAAGCAGTTCGACCTCGCCGATCGTCGCCCGCCCGTCGGCACAGACTCCCTCGACCGCGGCGTCGAGGAGACGACCACGATCACCGTAACGTAAACGTTGCAGCCGATCGAGAGCGCGATCGAGGGCCGCGACCGAGCAGTCGTGACGTTGTGGAAAGTCCAGATTCCCCAATCCAGCGGCGCGGGCGCTCGATTGGAAGACGGACTCCGCCTGCGCATCGTTCCTCGATCCGCTCCACGCCACCATGGCCAGGACGATCCGGGCCTCGTTGCTCAGGATCTGAAGCGATCGGTTCGCCGAAACCTTCTTCGACCCGCCCGACTTCAGGTGTTCGAGATGACTTCGAAGAAGTCTCGAGAGAAGCCACTCGAAGCGGTCCACCCTGCCGTCGACCGCGGCCATGGCGTCGACGAGCGCCAGGAATCGGTCGGCGGAATCCCGACCACACCGAAACAGTGCGGGCATCGCGAGATCCATGAGCACCAATCTGAGTTCCGGACCCGACGTGACGATATTCTCCACCGAACGACGCAGACGCATGACCTCCGTCGCCGTCGCGGGGTCCGCCTGTTCATCGATCAGTTTCGCCTGACGACCCCGGATATCCGCATCCTCGTCCACCAGGAGGAGGAGACACACTGCGCGAGCGCCGAACTCGTCGCCGACCGCATCTCGCACGTCCGAGGGGATGCTTCCAAGAAGCGACCTTGCATACGCGATGCGGGTGTCGTCCGCATCCCCCATGTGTTGCACACTCGACCGGATCTCGGACGCCGAACGGACCTGCCAGTTCGTATCGTCCGACCCAACACCGGCGGATCCGGACGAGGCGATCGCCGCCACACCGAGACTCGCGGGATCGATGCGACGATCAGGGGGAGGATCGAGCGTCGGCTGCTTCGCGTCGATCATCGCGACGCGCTGTTCACCGATGCTCCGACGGTTCGCCGCATGCTCCGCCTCGACCTCCTCGACCTCCCTGTGTTCGATCCTGGCGATTCGAATCGGCAGTGGGGGATGGGTCGCAAAGGCGGATGAAAGCGCCTTGGTGAAGAAGAAGTGCTCGAACTGGCTTGCGGCGGGTCGCGACATCGTGTTCTTCGACATCCCGCCGATGCGACGGAGCGCACCGGCGATACCCGCGGGATTTCGGGTGTAGTTGACCGCGCTCGCATCCGCCAGGAACTCGCGCTGCCGGCTCACCGCCGCCTGAATGAGTTGAGCGGCGAACGTCCCAATGGCCCCGATGAAAGTGAGGAGGAGACCGAACACGATGAAGAGAAGGGCCGCGTTCCCCTTGTCGCGTCGGGATCCCATCGATCCGTACAAGGCGCCCCTGAAGACGATCTGTCCGATCAGTCCGATGACCATGATGCCGAAGATGAAGCCGGTGAGTCGGATGTTCAATCGCATGTCGCCATGCACGATGTGGCTGAATTCGTGAGCCATCACCCCCTGGAGTTCGTCTCGCGAGAGACGTTCCACGCACCCCCTGGTCACGCCGATCACTGCGCTGTCGAAGGTGAACCCCGCCGCGAAGGCGTTGATCGACTGGTCGTCGATGAGATAGACCGGGGGCACGGGACATCCCGAGGCAATCGCCATCTCCTCGACCACGTTCTGGGTGCGACGGAGGAGCGGATCCTTCGTGCCCGGGGGGATCGGCTTCCCCCCCAACGCCTCCGCCACGACCGATCCCCCACGAGAGAGTTCGACCGTCTTGAGAAGCGAACCACCGACGATGACCAGGAGCGTTATTCCGACCGAACCGAAGATCACGATGGGGTCGCTCCAGGCGACCGTGGAAGCATCCTCGACGTTCGCACCCAGAACACCGATCAGCATCGCGGTCGCGGCATAGACCGCGATGCATATCGCCACCACCGCGATGCCGAAGAGAACCACGAGCTTCCAGGTTCGAGCGCGAGCGCGTTCCTGATCTCCAATGAAGTCCATCACCATCCCATCGCCTCCTGCGAGACCAGGATCCCGGGGTACATGTCCATGACGACAGCGTACCGGTCGATGGTGGATTCAGCTCTGCGTTGGAGTCGAATATCGAACCGCGACGTTCTCTGGATTCGCTCCGCGCTCGTCGAAGATCTCGATGGTGAGCCGGTCCTCGCCCATCGTGACGGAAGAGGGAATCGCGACTTCGGTTGGAAGCGGCCGTCCCCGTCCCTTCTTCTGAGGTGTGTCGTTCGCATAGCCGCCCAGATCGACGCCGTTCACCCGGATCCTCCCGCGGGTCAGGCCGTCGAGACGAACCGATATCGATACGCCATCGCGCTTCGGCGCCGCGACCGTCCCTCGGACCCAATGGGGGTGAGCGTCGGCCCGCCGCCTCGGGACGCCGTTCCAATGGCCGATCCTGGTGTCCGGAGCGGACTCCCATCGGCGAATCCGCCACGCATCGTGTGCGATGAATTCCTCGACGATCTCATGGAGAGAGATGCGCAACTCGGTGCCGGCCTCCTCGACGTGCTCCAGGGGAAGGGCGACGATACGGTTCTTCCCGGCGCGGATCGAGTCGGGGCGACCACTCGACAACCGGCAACGAAACCCTCCCGTCCCAAACACCGCGAAGGGTTGGTCGTTGAGGACGAGGACGCCGGCCGATCCCGGCTCGATCTCCAACACGAGTTCACTCCGCCTTCGATGCTGGAATGCAAGCTCCAGACCGCGTGAAGACGTCCGTTCGCCATCGGCGGCATTGGGAACGAATCCAACGAGTTCGAAGGGGTCGATGCTGGGATGATCGATATCCGATCGCGACACCCCCGCGAGAGGCTTCAACGCGACCAGGTCGCCCGGGGCGTCCCCATCCGAAGGGGCCGGCAGTCCCTCGACCCGACGAGACTCGTGTCCCACGAAGAGGGCGAGAGTGTGGCTCCCCTTGCCGCCCTTGATATCCATCCAGCCATCCTCGATTGGAGGAAGAAGTTCCTCATCGAGCCACGCCTTGACGTCAGCGGAACCACCAAGAAGCCTGAGCCGACGTGACCGAGCGTCGGGAAGGTCGATCGACGCGGTGAACCAGGCGTGATCGATGCCTGCGTTGATGGACGCTAGACCGAGGTCGTCGGCACCGACGATCGATCTGGGATGGTCGGTTCTTCGAGGATCCGGTTCATTCCAGACCGACCAGTCCGAGGGACGTCTCGAACGGATGGATCGCTCCGACGTACCCCTGATAGAACACACCCTGCCGTCCCATTCGACCCGATGCACCTGGGTCACATCCTCCGGGAAGATCGGTTCCCCATGACCATCGACGTCGATGACGCCGACGAGAACGCCGTCATCGGTCTCGAGGATGCCCCCTCGCTGCGAACTCGGCACGACGACGATGGACAGGTCGCCATGCTCCTCCACGACGGGAGTGAAGAGCCCGTGGCGGCCCTCTGGCGTCCGAATAGAGATCGTCCGTCCATCGATCGAGAGTTCGACGTCGGTTCTCGGCGCGGCGCCGAGGAAAAGAAGGTTTCGGACGAGGGCCAATGGTGTGGCGGAGGCATAGTCGAGTCGACCTTGACCGGCGAGATCCGCATCGAACACCCGCCATTCATATTGCTCGTCGCCGAACTCCATGGGAAATCGACGACCCTCGCGATCGACCACGGTCGCGTAGTCCGCGTCTCCGCCACGGAAGGCAAGGACCATGGACCCGCCACCACCCTCCCGGGGTATCACGATGGATGATCCACCGGACTGTGGATCCATCACCAATGGACGATCGTCGGGGTCGAGATCGGAGAGGAGTGAACCGAAGTCACGGGCGAACCGTGCGATTCGACCCACCTGTCGACCAAGATCGGTGACGTCGCCCTGCTCGTCGATCAGCACGTCCACGAAGGGATCGGGGGCGATGGAGCCGAAATCGTCTCGCCCGACGGCACCCGAGGAGAAGCGTCCGGCGACGGCATGTGCGACGATCGGCTGGCCCCCGGCTGCGATCACCTGTGCCATTCGCCCCACCAGCGCCTCGCCGTCGACCGCTTCGGACGGGACATCCGAACGTCGAAATCCGGACTCCTGCATCGATCGGTCGATGAAGCAGACGCGCGGACGATCGGACTGCAGTCCCCCGACCTGCCGCACGTTGGAGAAGAGATCATCCCATCCGGACCATGTCTCGATCGCGTTCTCGATAGGCGACCAGAATCCGTTCGACGTGAGAATGGGGACGGTGATGCCACGCTCTCGGGCGAATCGGGTCAGCTCCAGGAGGTATGCGCGGGCCGCTTCCTCCGATCCGCATCGCCAGTCGTTCTCGATCTGAACCGCGACCACCGGACCACCCCCATCCCGATCACCCTGGTACGCCGCCATATGTCGAGCCAGGGTCGCGAACCAACGAGAAGCGAGGTTCATGAACTCCGGCGCCCCCGATCTCGCCGACATTCGATCGTCGCCGGAAAGCCAGGTCGGAAGACCACCGCCGTCGTAGGGTGGGCCGACGACCGGACCGATCTTCAACACGACCGAAAGTCCCGCGTTCGACGCGCAGGTGAGAAAACGCCCCAGATCCAGTCGACCATCGAAGATCGTTCGTCCCTCGGCGGGCTCGTGAAGGTGCCAGGGACAGGAACTGACGACGGTGTTGAAGCCGAGGCCACGGAGCGTCCGAAGACGACCCATCCATTCCTCCGGCATCAGCGAGGGATATTCGAGGCCGGCACCCACCATGAAGAAGCGGCGTCCGGAAACCAGAAAACTTCGACTGTCGAAATGTATTGAGGGCATAGGCTCTCGACTTCGATCCGGGCCGGCCCTTGGACTCGCACGCCTGACGGGATCCCAACTGAAACCGCCGAGGACGACCCCGTTCTCCTGAATACGAGCATCAGGAAGGTCTGGATCGGCAAAAAATGGTGTCGGCGTCCCAGCATCCGATAGGCTGACCGCCTCGAAACCCAGACCCCGGGATCTTGGAACGAGTGGCCATGCGATTTGATTCGGTAAAGGTGTGTTTTGTCCCCCTCGCGATGCTCGCGGTCGGCTGTCGGATGCCCATGGAAGAAGTCACCGTCCGGACGGACGATCTGATCAAGGACCGACAGGCCAGTCTCGCGGGCGGGGTCGGCGATCGAGTCGACCTCCAACCCGATCGCTACGTCGTCGGAAATCCACTGCCCCGGGAAACCGGAAATCTGCAGAATCCCCCGACGGTCGACCCGGCGGCGGAGGATCTGGACTTCCAAGCGGTCCAGGAACCAGATGCCGAGGCCGAAGCGGTTCTCGATCGCATCCGCGCCGATGAGGAACGGGATGCGGAGGCTGATCCCCTTCCGCTCGACGGCGCGCTCAGGTGGGCATCGACCAATTCCATCGAATACACAGGGGCGGAGGAGTCGTACTTGCTCGCCGCGCTGGGAGTCGTGACGGCGGAGCACCTCTTCGCTCCCCAGTTCTTCAACGACACGTCGGTCGAAGCAGGCCAGGGCCTGGATCCACGATACGAATCGGCCTTTCGCGCAATCAACGACTTCGGCGTCCGCCAGAACCTCCCTTTCGGCGGAGAAGTCACCGCACGGTTCATCGCCGAACTCACCGAGGAGATCGACGACGCGTCGCTCGGAGACGGGATTCACAGCGCGACCTTCGTACTCGATGGACGAATCCCGCTTCTCAAGGGATCGGGACTGGCCGCCCGGGAATCGCTCATCCAGAGCCGACGCGACCTCGTCTACGCATCACGATCGTTCGAGACCTTCCGACGCGACTTCCTCGTGTCGATCATCACGGACTATCTGGACCTGGTCCTGAGGCTGAATGCGATCGAGAACGCGAAGCGAAGCGTGGATCTCAATCGCCAGGTCGAGGAGCGAGAGGGTGCCCTCGTGGCCGCGGGTCGCGAGGATCCCTTCCAGGCCGACCTCGCCCGGCAGGCGACCCTGTTCGCGCTGGACGACCTGGCGAGGCAGCAGGATCGATTCAGGCTCGCCCTTGACCGGTTCAAGGTCCGGATCGGAATGAATCCCGAGCAGCGAATTACCATCGTGCCCATCGAGCTCCAACTGCCGATCCCCGAGACGACCCAGGACGACTCGGTCCGCCGAGCATTCGACTTCCGGCTCGACCTCCAGACCGCCCGAGACCGTCTCGAGGACCTCCGTCGTCAGATCGACCTCGCTGAGAACGGAATGCTTCCCGACCTGGATCTAATCGCGAGAGTCCGGACCAACGACCCCCAATTGACGGATGGCGTCAACTTCGACTTCAGCGAGGCGTTGTACGCAGGTGGAATCAACCTCAGTCTTCCTCTCGATCGAATCAACGAAGCGGTCGCGGTTCGCGCCGCCCAGGTTCGGTACGCCCAGGGGGAACGGGTCTATCAGCAGACGCTCGACAACGCTGCGGTCGACGTCCGACAGACGCTTCGAGACATCGATCAAGCGCAGTTCTCACTGCTTCTCCAGGAACGCAATGTCGAGATTGCGCAGAACCGAATCGCATCGATCGACGCCGCGCCTGATCGTGCCAATGCCCGCGACCGGACCGACGCGGTCAGTGGACTTCGCGACGCCGAGGATGCCCGGGACGAAGCAAAGCGGAATCTCCAGGTCGCGATCCTCAACCACCTGAACGAGGTCGGCATGCTCCGAGTCACACCCGAGGGCAGGCTTCAGCCGCTGCCGAACATGCCCGTCGGCGAAATCACTCGCCTGGAATCTCGGTGATCGAATCCAGGTCGGTCGCCGTCCAGGGACGTCGACGATCCGGATGAGCGGCCCGAACCGATGAAACGATGGACGGATCGACCGGTGCAGCGTCGTTGCTCCACGCCTGGCGGATGTAGGTCATCACGGCCGCGAGATCCGCGTCGCGAGAGATCGGTGCCGCGGGCATGGCCTGATCGTATCGCTCACCAAGAACCTCGATGGGTCCTTCGATCCCGTGCATCAGGATCCTCGCCAGACGACGAGGGTCACCGACCACGTACTCGCTTCCATCGAGTGGGGGATAGAGGGGTGTGAGACCTCGACCATTCGGTTGATGGCAGGCCATGCAGTGCGTGTACAGCCGTCTTCCCCGAGCCACCTGTCTTCGCGGATCGATCTCAAGGTCTTGGGCCTCGACGTTCGGACGCCCCGGCCACACGAGATGCTCGTCCATGCGATCGACGGTGGAGGGGATGTTTCGTCGATCGTCGGATCCCAAGGCCGCCGAATCCACGACTCGCGACCACCCGGCGGGCTCACCCTCGAGAAGCAGGGATCTCGGTCTCGCCGTATCCAGCTTCATCGCCGATGCGACCTCGTCCAGAAGAAGTGATGCGCAGCCGGGTCGCGCATCGCGAAGCTCCATGGCGAGTGCCAGGATTCGGGTCGCATCCCGGGGGTTACGACGTCGAAGCAGTCCAGACACGATCTCGGAGATGAACATCCTCTGCAAGGATCCCGACTCCGAGAGCCAACCACGACCCGGCCGGACTCGAGCGCGGAGAAAATCGACCTCACGATCCCCGAGGCCACTTCGGATGGCGGCGCGAATGCGCGCGTCGCGTCCACCCAGTCGAAGAGCCGTCTCGAATCCCGAGAACGCGTCTGCGCTTGGGAGTTCACCCAAAGAAAGGACCGCCTGGACCCGCACCCGAGCGTTCGGATCGAACAGAAGCCCCTCCAGCACCGGACCGGCGATATAGGTTGGTATCGATTCGGATACCCGTGCCGCGTGTTCCCGAACCATGGGATCGGGATCGCGCACGAGAGCCTCGATCATCGCCGAGTCGACGAGGCCGATCCCCTCGAGCGTCCACATGCAGTGCAGTCGCGATGTGATGGACGATCCTTCATCCATCGCGATCGATCGAAGGCGGTCCTCGACCTCGATCGCCGATCGTTCGACGAGAAGCCTCTGGGCGGTGTCGCGCCGCCATCCGTTCAGATCCTCGACCATGACATCGACCAGATCATCGTCCGAGCGTCGATGCAGGTTCAGTCGGGCAGGGCCTCCAGGCGCATCCTCGTCGACGATCCGCCAGATCCGACCTCGACCGACGGGTGTGGCGAGACCACGTTCGTCGACCTGGTCGCGAAGCCAGGTGGTCATGTAGATTCGATGCTGGACCACACCACGAGCGAAGTCGGCGACGTAGAGACCGCCATCCGGACCCGTGGCGATCGATACCGGTCGAAAACGTTCGTCGCTCGAGGCGAGGAATTCACGACCTTCGTATGCCGGTGACCCCACGGGAACACCGTCCTCATCGACGAGATCGAATCGCTTGACGAGATTGCCGGCGGGTTCGCAGACGAAGGCGTCTCCGTAGGCGCCCTTGATCGCGGTACCGCGGTAGACCTCGGGTGCGCAGGCCGCGGTGAACCGGCGGAGCGTCCCATCCTCCCGGAGAACACCCTCCCGATAGCCGCGGTTGACGCCGGGATTCCGACGAATCGGCCAGGTCTCGTGATCGTCCACGACTCGCCTCGGTCCGGGGGGAAAATCGCCCACGCCGGGATTCCTGCCGCCGTAATGCTTGGGAAACTCGTCGCCGATGAGGGGATCGCTGTTCGGTGAATAGAACAGTCTCCCGGAGTCGTCCCGTGCAACGCCCCACTGACCGTGGCTCGGATGATCTCGGGTCTCGACCTGGATCCGACCGTCGCTCCGGCGATGCAGGCGAAAGGATTGGTGGTGTTGCGACGTCTCGTACCAATTGTCGATTCCGTATCGGAGTCCATTGCCCGCGTGTTCGGGGTTGTCGAGGCCACCGAACTCCGACGCGAGAACCTGGGTGTGATCGCACCGACCATCTCCATCCCGATCGCTCGCGAAGACGAGGTGGGGAGGTTCCACCAACAGGATGCCTTCGAAGGCGGGCGCGATCGCGCGGGGGAGGATCAGATCCTCGAGGAACGGCGTTCGTTCATCCATGACGCCGTCGCCATCAATATCCCTCAATCTGGCGACGCAACCCACCGGTGCTCGCTCGTTCGATCCATCCGCATCCGGCATGTAGCCACGCATCTCCAGAACCCAGAGATCCCCTCTGGAATCGAAGACGATCTGCACGGGATCACCCACAAGCGGTTCCGATGCGACGAGATCGACCCGAAGACCCGGTTCGACCACCAGCGCGGCACCGGACGCCGCGGCGTCGAGGAGTGGTGCGCCATCGACCTTCCATTCGTCGGGCATCGAACGCTGGACCTCTCCCGCCTGGTCTCCATTCTGCGCGGCGACGATTCCGGACACCGGGAGAACGGTGAGGAGACCGGAAAGCGATGCCATGGCGCGAAGGTGCATGGGGAAATTGTAGAACAGTCGTCGACCGATTCGAAGGTGATAGACGACCGATCCGTGGTTAAGGTGCCACGATGAACACCACCTGTCTGCTGATCACACTGCTCCTCCAGGCGATTGGGACTCCACAGGACGCGAAGAGCGGTTTCGCACCGATGCTCGAATCACTGGGTGAGGCTGGACCCGACTGGTGGTGGCGATCTCCCAAGGCGGTCGAACGCGGACGACGTCTTCTGACGGGTACGTCGATTCCGGAGGGCTGGAAGGTCGTTGGCGGCCCCGCCGACTACTCGATCGATCGGATCGACGGGGAGCTCGTACTCCACGGTTCGGGGACGGCCGATCGAAACGCCTTCCTAATCGATCCCACGATCCTCGGCGACTTCATTCTGAGATGCGAGGTTCTGATCGAGCGCGACGGCGGCAACTCCGGAATCCAGATTCGAAGCCGAGTCGAGGGCGATCGAATGATCGGCTACCAGATCGAGATCGATCCATCGCCCCGCGCGTGGTCGGGTGGTCTCTACGACGAATCAAGGCGGGGTTGGTTGAGTTCGCTTGCCGACAATCTGGATGGTCGTGCGGCGTTCGTGCCGGGAAAGTGGAATCGATACGAGGTCCTCGCGGTCGGACCGAGGATTCGGACCTGGGTGAATGGGGTTCCCACGGTCGATCACATCGACTTCGTGGACGATCGCGGCATGATCGGATTCCAGGTGCATTCGGGCGACTGCGACGTGTCGTGGCGCCGTCTGGAGCTGGTCGATCTCGGAATTCGACAACCGGAGGTCGTCCTCTCACGGGATGTCGGTGGCGACCCGACCCAGACCATGATGGTGGAGGGGGGTGCGATCCCCGATCAGGGTGGCTACATCGTCGGCACGAAGGGGATCGATCTGACGTTGCCGACCCCGCTTCCGGACGGACCATCCGGGCTCGCGATCGAAGCGACGGTGACGATTGGATCCCTCAGGATCGAGCTCGGGGAAGCCGAGATCGGACCGGGTTACAGGTTGACCGTCCCGGCACCCCTCGGAGATGCGGATGGTCCTGGCCGAATCTTCGTCTGGAGATGGCGAGACCTCATCCGGGTCTTCGTCGACGACGTTCCACTCGAACCCGGTCCGCCCGACATCGATGGTCCGCTTCCGATCCGCATCCGCGCCGAACCCGGAGTCGGCGCGACGATCCACCGGATCGTCGAGAATCCGCCGACGACTGTCGAACGAGAGATCATAAATGGATCGGGATCAACCGACGAGTGATCTCGGCCACTTGCCGGGTCCCGCCTGCACCACCCGATTCCGTCCTTCGGACTTCGCCCGGTAGAGCGCCTGGTCCGCGGCCGCGATGAGAGCTTCCGGACTGATGGAACCGTCAATGGTCGTGAGATCGGCCACACCGAAGGATGCGGTCACCGAAACTCCCGGCCGGTCCACCCATCGCAGGAGTTCGATCTCCTCTCGGTACCGACCCGCAAGCTCGGACGCCTCCTCAACCTCGGTTCCAGGCACGATCAATCCGAATTCCTCGCCTCCATACCTGCACGCCACATCGGGGCCTCGACCATTCGAGAGGATTCCCGCCACCCGCTCGAGCACCTCGTCACCGAAGGGGTGACCGTACGTGTCGTTCAGGTTCTTGAACCGGTCGACGTCGCAAAGCACGAAGGAGAGTGGGGTCTGGTATCGAACCGATCCGGACACTTCGCTCGCGAGGCGATCGTCGAGATAGGTTCTGTTCCACAGTCCGGTCAGCCCGTCGATCTGGGCCCGTTGGGAAAGCATCTTCAAGAGGCGCTGCATTCGAAGTGCGGAACGCACCCGCGCCCTGAGTTCGGTGACGTCGAAGGGTTTCCCCACGAAGTCGACCGCTCCCAGGTCGAGACCCCTGACGCGGTCCATCGTCTCATTGCTCGCCGATACGAAGATGACCGCGATGTCCTGGGTGTTCGGATTGGCCTTGAGTTGGGCAAGCACCTCGAAACCGTCCATGTCCTCCAACTCGATGTCGAGCAGGATCACGTCCGGTTGAAGCTTCTCCGCCATCTCGATCCCCTCGCGAGCGGTTCCGACCGAATGGAGGTCGATGCGCTCGTGTCGCAATCGCGCTCGAAGCAGTCGATGGACCAGTTCGGAATCGTCGATGGCGAGGACGATGGGTGGTGATTGATCGATCGTGGTCATGATGGGTTCCGATTCGATCGGTATCAATCCCGAGGTCGAACCGCGGCACGACAGAGTGTGATGAGATCCTCGACCCGTTCCGAAAGGCACGAGAGGTCGGCTTCGTCTCCGAGGAGTTCGTACTCCAACCTCCCAGCCGCATCTCCGATCGGATCGAATCCATATCCGCCCGCGGCACCCTTGAGTTGATGCGAGATGTTCTGGAGTTCGGCCAGGTCGGACGCGTCGAAGGCGGCACGTATCGAGTCGACCCGACCACCAAGTTCGTCGACGAAGAGCACCACGAGGTCCCGAAGATCGGGATCGTCCTCGAAGAGG
>PKCT01000038.1 GCA_002862325.1 Phycisphaerae bacterium | reverse complement strand
GCGTCGACCACCTCGGCGTCGAGCATCGCGAGGCGTTCCCTCGCCGCGTCTGCGACGGTGTCGTAGATGCTCGCAAGCAGCCCAACCAGTGGAAACCGGCCCTCGAGCGGCGCCGAGCCGAGCCGACGAAGCAGGGCGTGCGGATGATGTTCGAGGCGTCGCGTCCGCAGGAAGTCGTCCCGGCCGGGACCGGGCGTCCAGAAGTTGGCGACATCCTCCTCTTCGCTCGACTGTTCCCTGATCGCGGCGGCGGAGGGCGGGATCGGATGGGCACGGCTCACCCCGCTGGTGGCCAGCAGTCTCGCTTCCTGCAAGCGTTCGAGGAATCGTGGTCCGAAGAGTCCACGGAGAGTGAGGATGAGCAGGGGATCCTGTTCCATCCGTTCCGCAACTAGGTAGGCCACGGTCGCGAGGTGGCGACACCCGTCGACACCACATCCGCATCTCACCGTCACGGCATCGGGTTCCGGAAGCAGGGTGATACCCGCTGCGGCGAAGGGTTCCGCGATCTCTTGCGACACTTCGCCCGAGACGAGTTTTGCGGTGTAGCGGGCCTCCTTCGCCATCGAATTCACGACTCGCGTCCAGTCCTCACGACTGATCGGTGCGAACTCGATCACGATCTCGTGCGGGCGTGGCTCGATGTCCTGGATCTCGGCACGAATGCGGGCTGGTTCCACATCCAGGACCGCCGTCTGTCCTTTGCGGGCGAACTCGAGGCCCTCATCCCGCGCTACCGGGTCGACTCGATCCAGCATTCTGGCCAGCCACGGGCCCGCCGGCCACCGGAATTCCGGGGTCTCGTCCTTGGTTCGCAGGCGGACCCCGTTTCGGACTCGTCGCGGGGTGTCGGGACGCCGTCGAAATCCTTCGTCGCGTTTGGTGATCAAGACATCTCCTCCTCAACCGAGGTCTCACGAAGCGACAAGACTTCACGCAGCTTGTCGGAGTCGAGCTCGGTGAGCCATGATTCACCGGTTCCGATGATCCGACGTGCGAGTTCGGTCTTCTGCTCAATCATCTGATCAATCCTCTCCTCGAGCGTGCCCGTGGTGATCATCTTGTGAACGTTCACCGTTCGTGTCTGCCCGATTCGGAATGCTCGGTCGGTCGCCTGATTCTCCACCGCGGGGTTCCACCAGCGGTCGTAGTGAATGACGTGGTTCGCGGAGGTCAAGTTGACGCCGACACCGCCGGCCTTCAGGGAGAGGATGAAGATCGGCGGGGAGTCTCCACTCTGGAATCGTTCGATCATCTGTTCGCGACGGCCTTGCGGCGTTCCACCGTGCAGGAACAGTGGCTCCAGATCGAACTCCTGTCGGACGATGGTGCTGAGCAGGTGGCCCATCTGTCGGAACTGCGTGAACAGAAGGGCACGGTCCCCACTGGCGATCACCTCCTCCAGAAGCTCGACCAATCGCATGCTCTTGCCAGATCGCTGGCTCAATCGTTCTCCGGTCGGCGCCGAATCGACCTCCTTGAGATAGTGAGCGGGGTGGTTGCAGATCTGCTTCAGCCGGACAAGCCCCGAGAGTACGAGACCACGCCGTCGAATACCGGTGGCTTCGTCGACCTGGCGGAGCATGTCCTGGACGACGGTGTCGTAGAGCCTCGCCTGTTCGGGGGTGAGCGGGACGTGCTGGCGAGATTCGAGCAGGGGCGGAAGGTCGTCCGCGACGCCGTCGTCGGTCTTGAGGCGGCGCAGCACGAAGGGTCCCACGAGTCTCTTGAGGCGTTCGCCCCGTTGCTCGTCGCGATGCCTTTCGATCGGGATGGCGAAACGCCGACGAAACTCGGCTTGTGGTCCAAGGAATCCGGGGAGGCAGAACTCCATGATCGACCAGAGTTCGGTCAGTCGGTTCTCGACCGGAGTACCGGTGAGGGCGACCCGATGCCGGCTCTTGATCGATCTGATGGCGGTCGCCTGCTTGGTCGGAGGGTTCTTGATGTGCTGGGCTTCGTCCAGTACGACTCGTTCCCATTCGACGTCCTCGATCCACTTCCGGTCGCGGCTCACCAGGGCGTAGGTGGTCACGACCACGTCGCTTTCCCTGGCGACCTCTGCGAAGGCGTCCCCGACCGGACGGTCCGGACCATGCTGCACGTGGACCTTCAGTTCGGGTGCGAATCGCTCGAGTTCCCGCCGCCAGTTGCCCGCGACCGACATCGGACACACCATCAGCGTCGGCCGGACGAGCTCCCGAGATCGCACCGCCCGTTCATGTTGCAGCAGCGCGATCATCTGAATCGTCTTGCCGAGGCCCATGTCGTCGGCGAGGCAGCCGCCGAGCCCGAACCTGTTCAGGAATGCGAGCCAGGCCAGGCCGCGTTCCTGGTACGGACGAAGCGTGCCTTGGAACTCCTTGGGCACTTCGATTGGCTTGACGGCGTCGTCGGCGGACTCTTGTTCGTCCCCGAGCAGCTCCTTCACCCAGCCGGTGGTCCGAATGCCGCTGATTCGGGGCGCGCCATCTTCGTCCTCTCCTCCGGACGCGAGTCGGAGGACTTCGCCCAGCGTCGACGCTCCGCCGGGATGCTTCTCGAGGAACTTGGTCGCCTTCTCGAAGTCCTCCCGTCGAATCTCAACCCACTGATCACCGATTCGAACGAGCGGCACGCCCTGTTCGGCGAGTCGTCGTAGCTCCTCAAGGCCGACGCTTTCGTCGCCGATCGAGATCTCCCATGCATAGTCGACGAGGCTCGAAAGACCCATGCCGGGTGCCGCTTCCTGATCGCCGTTCGGACCGACGATGAGCCGGACTCCGATGCGACTCGCCGCCTGGCCCCACCACGACGGTACGAGCACTTCGACGCCGGACTCCTGAAGAATGGGCCGGATGTCCTGGAGGAACGTGTGTGCTTCGGACGTCTCCAGATCGAGTCCCGTGGGGTCGATGCCCTCGAGCGCTTCCTGAAGTCTCGGCCAGATTCGTTCGGCTCGGGCGAGTTCCCCGAGCAGGATGTCTCCGGGCGTCTCTTCGGGACCAAGCACCGATGCGAGACGGCCGCCTCCACCATCCGACCAGATCTGGGCGGCATCGATGATGATCGGAGGATCGTCTGTCACCACGAGGTGGAAGGTCAGTGGCCATGTAGCGCCCGCGAGGTCCGCCTCGGTCGCGTCCAGGATCCCCTCGAGAGGCTCGGAGAGTTGCAGGCAAAGACGAACTGATCGCCCTTCGCTGGGATCGATAAGTCCGCTCAGCCACTGTCTCGCGCCCCGCATGACGTCGACCGCCTGCTCATTGGAGCCGAAGATCTCACGACCATCGCCGAGGAGGCCCGACAGCCACGTGACCTGGCGATCGCTCTCGTCGTCGCGATCTTCGATGGCGTCGATGAAGTCCTCTCTGACCAGGACCTCGCGTATCGAGGCGTCAATGAACTTCTCGAGTCCACGTTCGATTTCGACCCATCGGTCTGGCGCGGTCACTCCGGTCATCGATACCGCGGACGTAGGCATCCATCGCGCGAGATGCTGGAGCGGTTCCGACAAGGCGGTATCCGCGAGCCACGGCACCCACCTCGCCTCAAGGCGGTCCCCATCGCGGTGAAAGACAGAGGGGACGAATCGTTGATCGCTCAGGAGTTCGAGGGAGAACGCGGCGACTTCGGCCCAGAACGTGAGATCATGACCGGGCACGATGCCTTCACAACTGCGATCGCGAAGTGTCAGGAGGAGGTCGAGCGCCTGTTTCGGTCGAAGGAAGATCGCAGGGATCTTCGTTGTCTGGAAGATCAGGTCCTCGGGATCGATCGTGGGGATTCCGAGGTGCGTGCACATCGAAATACTCGGTGCGGGAATCGAATCCGCGTCGAGACGATGCGGCATCGTCAGATCGAGTTCGCCGACTTTTTGCAGTGCTTCGTCGGTGCGAAGTATTCGTTGGAGCGTCGTTTCGAGTTCGGAGGCCGCGACCGTGTAGGGATGCACCGTGGTCGCCGTCGCGACCGCGACCGCTTCGTCGTTCGAACTGGTGGCGTGTCCGACGTCGCCTTCGACCGCCTCTTCGGCGTCGACGTCCTGGTCCGCGAGCGACGGGGCGAGCCGGGAGACCATCTCCTCCGCTCGAGTCTGGTCTTCCGCCCAGCACAGGAAGCCCCGATCGTCCGAGATCACATGAAGCACCATAGTCGTGTGAGCGTCGATGTTCGTGGGTCCTCTCCGCCGCATCCGCGGCTGCACTCAAGCCAATGATTCCGCTGGGACTCGAACCCAGGACAAAGCGATTAAAAGTCGCCTGCTCTACCAACTGAGCTACGGAATCCCGAACCGACAAGTGTAGTCAACGAAGGCGTGTTCCTGATGCGAGCGAACGTGTGTCCTCGACTGTCCACAATCCGCAAACCGGTTCCGGCAGCAAGGGACGGAGATTTTAAGTTATAGGACGCAGTTGGCGAATGCACGAGGCGCCTTGCCGCGTGATTGCCGCAAACCCACTCATCGGACTGGATTGCCCACCTTCGACCACCGATGGCCTCGACGCAGCCCCACGTCTGAAGTGTGGGGCATGGAGGCCCCGAACGATGTCGAATCAACCCACGAGTCACGTGTCGCCGAAAGCCGGCTGGCGTTCCCTCATCACCGCAGCCTGCGCCACCGCAGGAGCCGTGCTGGTCGTCCTTCAACTTGGCGGATGCGTTTGTCCGGCCGACTGCACGTCGTGCCATCAGTCGCCCTACTCCGGCCACGATGCGACCTCGAACGACAATGAGATTGGTCCGCTCGCGCTCGAGCCGACCATGCTCGGTACCGCCGACCCCGTCGCTACCCGGACAAGCATCTTCGGCGACGTAGCCTACACCTCGACCACCTCGAACGCATCGGACGTCTCCTCGCCCGGCGACGTCAACCTCAAGCAGGTCAGCTTCGCGGTCGAAGGGGTCGATTTCGACCCGGATCTCTCGGCCGATGGCGAGTGGATGGTCTTCGCATCGACCCAGCACCACGAGCAGCCGAATCTCTATCGCAAGTCGGTGGGGGGTCAGGTCGTGACTCAACTCACGGCCGATCCATCCCAGGACGCCATGCCGGAGATCTCGCCCGACGGTGGTCGGATCGCCTTCTCCAGCAACCGAAACGGGAACTGGGACGTCTTCATCATGAGTTCGGATGGTGGACCCGCGACGCAGATGACCTTCGATCGGGCGGAGGAGATCCACCCGACCTGGAGTCCGGACGGCAAGCGGCTGTGCTACTGCCGTCACAATCCGGTCAATGATCAGTGGGAGCTCTGGACGCTCGAAGTCGATCGCCCCGGCGTTCGCTCCTTCGTGTGCGAAGGACTGTTTCCGCGCTGGTCGCCCGATGAGAATCAGGATCGAATCCTTTTCCAACGCAGTCGAAAGCGCGGGGAACGCCTCTTCGGCATCTGGACCATCGAGCTTGTCGATGGAAACGGCGTCAATCCGACCGAGGTCGTTGCGTCCGGTGGCACGGCCACGATGCATCCGACCTGGTCACCCTCGGGTGATCGGATCGCCTATGCCGTCGTACCGCAGCCGTCCTACACCGTCGAGGGAATGCCGGTTTGGAGCGATATCTGCACGATCGACGCCGATGGGACCGATCGGATCACGCTCACGGCTGGAGGGTTCCGCAACCTGCGACCAACCTGGGGGCCTGATGAAGAGGTCTTCTTCATGAGCAACCGATCAGGACAGAATGTGATCTGGGCGGTCTCCGCCGGGGACCAGGGATCGAGCATCGGCCAGATGGCAGACGTGGATTCGTCCGCCGCCTCGGAGGTCACGTCAGCCTACGCGACGGTTGCTCCACTGACCGAAGGCCAGTGATTCGAGGAAGAACATCGGGTTCGAGACTTGGATTCGACCCCGTCAGGCCGGCCATCCGACTGGGTGGTCGGCTTTTCTTGCCTTCTGGCGAGAGATCAGCCGATGGAATGGATCGTACGGATGGTGAGCATCCCGGTCCTCTTCGGAGGATCGCCTCGGCAGGACGCCATGACAATTCCTCGTCTTTCGATCATCTACCCACCTCTCATCGCCGTCCTGACGGTGGTCTGCCTGTTGACTCCCGGGTGTGCGACCAGGGATCGGCTGCACCGACCGCCCACGTTGGCCGCGAGGCATCCGGCGGTTTTCGCGGTCGGCCCCATGTTCAACGAGTCCGGGGTGTCCGTTCCGGCCGATCAGCTCGCATCGGTCTCCGACAAGCTCGTTTCGGGCATCAATGCGGTCCAAGGCTGGTCCGCGGTCCCGTTCAATCGAACGCTCCAGGCGATGAAGCAGCTCGGTCTGACCGTGATCCAAACAGAGGACGAAGCCAGGAATCTCTGTGCGGTCATCGGCGTGGACGGGATTCTCGTCGGAACGGTCACCGCGTGGAATCCGTACGATCCTCCGCGATTCGGCGCCAATCTCCTTCTCGTACCGGCCTCTCCGGCGGCGATGAATGGCGTCGATCCGACGTCCCTGTACGGCAAGACCGGAGAACGGACCCCTTTCCGGGTGACTCTGCCGGCGTCCGCGGTCGAGCCCATCGCCGTCACCGTCGATCTTGATGCGGTGAATCACGCGGTTCGAGGCGATCTTCGCCGATACGCCCAGTCCCATCTGGACGTTTCGGGCGGATTCGATCCGCCCGAGCGTTACTACCTGATGGTGTTCGACCGTTGGCTCGATTTCGCCGCGGACATGATCATTCGAGACCTCGTGATCCTCGATGACATGCGTCCCGCGCGGAACGGCAATCAGGATTCTCGATAGCCCAAGCGGGTTTTCTCGATCGAAAACGAGCGAATTTCGGCTTGTCCGGTAAGGACGGTGAACTTCACCGGCTTCCCGACCGATATCGAATATGGAACTGGTCCTGGAATCTCCCGGATCATTCGTCAGTCCCATCCACCGGCCCCCCGGTTTCTCTTGAGGTCCTTCGACATGAGCGACACCCTTCCCCTTGTTCAGCGATTTCTGGACTACCTCGTCGACGAGAGGCATTTCAGCCCGTATACCGCACGTTGCTACGGACTCGATCTCCGTCAGTACGGCGAGTTTCTTGCGGACGAATGCGGCATCTCGATCTCCAGCCATGCGGAGGCCGAGGCCCTTGGATCGCGTGAGGCGGGTCAGCCGGTCGACGAGAAGACCTTGACGGGAGTGGTCCTGGCCGCAGACGTCGATCGAGTCCGCGGCTTCCTCGGCTGGATGGCCGACCGGGACTATTCGGCCGCGACCACCGCTCGGAAGATCGCGACGCTTCGATCCTTCCATAAGTGGCTCGAGAAGCGCCAGTTCATCCAGAAGAACCCCATGCTCGCCATTCGCACGCCCAAGCAGGCGAAACGACTGCCCAAGGCGGTCTCGGTCGAGCAGATCGAACAGTTGCTCGCGGCTCCGAACGACAGCACCCTCCTCGGTGCCCGTGACCGTGCGATTCTTGAGACGCTCTACTCCACCGGCATCAGAGTCAGCGAGGTCGTCGGCATCAACCGCGGCGATCTCGACGATTCGGGCGAGTCGATCCTGATCCGCGGTAAGGGACGTCGCGAGCGGATCGTTCCTCTCGGCTCCCACGCCCTGAGTGCACTTCGTCGGTACGTCGCGATGCATGACACCGAGCTCGCGTCGGCCGGTATGGTCGCCGCCGACGACATGCCGCTCTTCGTGAACAAGCATGGTGGACGTCTTTCGAGTCGATCGGTTCGTCGAAAGGTCACCAAGTATCTCGAGGAGGTCGGTCTCGATCCCGAGATCAGTCCCCACACGATCCGGCACAGCTTCGCGACCCATCTGCTGGACAACGGCGCCGATCTCCGATCCGTCCAGGAGCTTCTGGGCCACCAGTCGCTCTCCAGCACGCAGGTCTACACCCACCTCTCGAGCCGTCGCATGCGTGACGCCTACGACAAGGCCCATCCCAGGGCCGAAGCGGGCTGACCCCACCGATCGGTTCGAGTACGCGGTCCCCTAGGGCAGAGGATGAAGCGCCCCGCTGATTTTCGCGGGGCGCTTTCTTCGTGATGTCATGCAGATCGCGCGGCGAACGGCGATCATGCGGACATGGTTCCAGCCCCCTTCGATCAGAACGCGGTCCTCGAGGGCGACTGCCTTGCGCTGCTCGCCGCGATGGAAGAGCGTTCGGTGGATCTCATCTACGCCGATCCTCCATTCGCGACGGGCCGGAAGCGGAGCGGCCGAAGCGAGGAGGGTGATCCCCTGGGCTACGACGATGCGTGGCCGACCCTCAATCTCTATCTCGACTGGCTGCGCGAGAGGATCGTCGCGATGCGACGGGTGCTTCGCGATGACGGCGCGATTCTCGTCCATGTCGACTGGAGAGCGTCCCATCGAGTGCGGCTGATACTCGACGACGTCTTCGGCGAGGAGCGGTTCGTGAACCACATCGTCTGGTCGTATGGACTCGGCGGTTCCGCGGCCGATCGGTTCGCCCGGAAGCACGACGACATCCTCTATTATGGATGCGGCGACGCGCGATGGTTCGAGCCGCCCATGGTTCCCGCGACGAGTCGTCGGATGCAGGGACGTCTGAAGAAGGCGACCGACGTCCTTGCGATCCCCAGCATCAACAACATGGCCACGGAGCGGACCGGCTGGCCGGACCAGAAGCCCCTGAAGCTTCTCGAACTTCTGGTCAACGCGACCGTTCCGCCCGGCGGCGTCGTCCTGGATCCATTCTGCGGCAGCGGCACCACGGTCGTGGCCGCTCGTCGGCACGGCCGAATAGGCCTGGGCATGGATCGTCATCCCGACGCGGTGCGGATCGCTCGGGACCGTCTTGCCGAAGAGGCGGGATCGAACGACGCGGGCGAGGGTGGGTAGACCGATCCTGATCGGTGGCTCAGGCCTCCGCGTTGGAGCGTTGAGCGTTCGGTTCCCAGGCCTCGGGTGGCGGAGCGGCCCCAGGCAGTGCATCGACCATCCGCCGTATGGATTCGTCGTCCACCCGCTCGCCGACGATGGTGAGGTGGCCGAGCTTGCGTCCCGCCCTTGCGGCCTTTCGGTAGTCGTACCAGGTCGGAACACCGTCCCGAAGGTCCGTGGAGGGCTCGCCGTCTCGGTCGATTCGACGCCAGGATTTCGTCGATGGCGAATCCCGAGCCGGATGATCGCCGATCCCGTTGAACATCAGGCCGACCTCGTGCACGCCTTCGGTACCGCCCAGTGGGCGGCCGGTGATCGCTCGGATGTGATTCTCGAATTGGCTCGTGCGGCTGAATTCGTTGGTCACATGTCCGCTGTTGTGGACTCGGGGGGCGATCTCGTTCGCGAGGATCTCGTCCCCTCGGATGAAGAACTCCACGGCGAGCACGCCGACGTGTTCGAGTGCATGCGCGACCTTCATGGCCATCTCTCGCATCCGTTGCGCAGCCTCCGTCGTCAACGACGAACACGGGGCTCGACTGCAGCGAAGGATTCCGCCCTCGTGGTGATTGGCGATCGGAGGCCAGCTCTTCATCTCGCCGTCGAGACTCCGGACCACCAGCACGCTTGCCTCGTAGTCGAAGTCGACCAGACCTTCGAGTATCGCCGGTCCGGACATCTCGCCCATCAGCGCCTCGGCGTCGGCTCGACTCGCGACGCGTGCCTGGCCCTTGCCGTCGTAACCCATGCGGCGTGTCTTCATCATGGCGGGCAGGCCGGTCCTCTCGATGGCGGCGTCGAGATCTCCCGGGACGGTGAGATCGTGGTTGGGGGGTACGGGAATGCCAGTGTGCGAGAGAAAACGCTTCTCGACGAGGCGATCCTGCGTGCACTCCAGCGATCTCAAGCCTGGTCTCACCGGGATGCGTCGAGACAGCAGCTCGATCGCAGCCGAGGGGACATTCTCGAATTCGAAGGTCGCGACTTCACACCGATCTGCAAGCTCCTGAAGGGCCTCGGGATCGTCGAAGGGGGCACGTATGCGGTCGCCCCACGCGTCCACCGGGCACTCCGCCGCCGGGTCGAGGAACACCGTTTCGAATCCGAGACGATGGGCGGCGATCCCAAGCATCCAGCCGAGCTGGCCGCCGCCGAGGATTCCGACTCGCTGGATGGTCTCTTTCACGAGGACGTTCGCGTTGGATCCGGGTTGGAAAGAACGGAGGCGGTCTGCGTCCTTCGCCAGGCCTGCAGCCGATCTCGCACGTCGGAGGAGTCCAGTGCGACGATCGATGCCGCCAACAGGCCCGCGTTCTTCGCGCCTGCGACGCCGATCGCCAGTGTGCCCACCGGAATTCCCGCAGGCATCTGCACGATCGAAAGCAGCGAGTCCATGCCCGAGAGGGCCTTGGACTGCACCGGGACTCCAAGGACCGGCAGGAATGTCTTGGCGGCGAGCATGCCGGGGAGATGAGCCGCTCCGCCTGCGCCCGCGATCACCACCTTGATTCCACGGTCCGCCGCCGATTCGGCGTACTCAAAGAGGAGATCGGGCGTTCGATGGGCGCTGACCACGCGGGACTCGTGAGGGACGTCGAGCGACGAGAGGACCTCGCAGGCGTGCTGCATGGTCTCCCAATCGCTCTGCGAGCCCATGACGACGCCGACCAGCGGTGATGCAGAATCATCGGGATGCACTGACATGATGCGGATCGTATCTGGATAGACGTGGTCGCGTGGAGAAGGGGCGGTGAGGGGTCGCTACGATGGGTCGGACATGCCGGATATCACCATCAACCAGGAAGACGTCCCCCTGATCGAACAGTCAAGGGAGTCGTTCGCGGAGTTCCTCCAGCTCGCCTTTCCCCGGTGCATCCCCCTCTTCCAGATCCCTCGGGAGAGGCGGTTCATCGCGATGCTCCCCGCTGCCTACATGGTGCGGCAACGGGTGAACGGCGTCGGTTGGGAGGATCACCTCCTCCAGGTCTCTCTCTGGAACCTCCACGATCTCGGAGTTCGCGAAGCCTCCTTCGGGGTCGAGGCGTGGGAGAACACCAAGCCGGAGCTTCGGCCCGAGGGCGATCCGACGGAGTTCGTCCGCTTCGATCGTGCGGACGCCACGGACATGGCGAAGGGGACGCCCTCCTCCATCAACTACTCCACCGTGACCAGTGGTCGAGGTTTCATCGCTGCGCTCAACAACGTCGTCCATCGCGTCTTCGACTACAACGATCAGCAGATCGAAGTCGGCATGCAGAGGACCGATGACATGAAGAAGGTCATCACCCTGATCCATCAGGCCCGACAGAACCAGGAAGGCCTTCTGTTCGCGACGGGACGAACTCTCGGCTCGCTCTTCCGCCAGGGACTCTCGCTCGAGGATACCGAAGTCCGGTGCGCCATCGAGGTCCTCTCCAGCATGGGATGCGTGTCGGTGGCGGTCGACCCCGAGGCCGGCAAGATGTCGTTCCGTGGGTTCAGTGCGATGGCGGCGATGTCCAGTGCGCTGCTGCAGGGGATGGACTGGGAGCGGATCCAGGAGATTCGTGCGAACGTCGAGAAGTTGCAGACGCAACTGGCGACCGGCGAGTCCAAAGCCATCAGGTCCGCGGAGATGCCGATGGTGGGATCGCGCCGACGTCGTTGACTTCGAGGTTGACCCCATGAACACACCCAGCCTGTCGATCGCCTGCGCCCTGCTCGTGCATCCAGCGACCGCCACGCCGCCCGAAATCGCGGTGCCCGAGGGATTCGACGTCGCGTTGCTCCACGAAGCGACCGAGGCGGAAGGTTCCTGGAGTGCGATGACGATCGACGATGACGGCCGACTGATCGTCTCGCCCCAGGCGGGACCGCTCCTCCGGGTCACCGTCCCCGAGCGTCCGGATGAATCGTGCCGCATCGAACGATTGCACGAGCGAATCGGCTCGGCCCAGGGGCTGCTCGCGCTCGGTCACGATCTCTATGTCAACGTGTCGAAGGAGCCGGATCAGGACGGTGGCTTGTGGCGTCTTCGCGATCTCGATGGAGATGATCGATACGAGATCGCCGAGCGGCTCGCGGCCTATGGAAGTCGCTCCGAACACGGTCCCCACGGACTGGTGCTCGGTCCCGACGGACACCTCTGGATGGTGAACGGGAACTACACCTCCTTGCCGGAGGGCTGTCGATCCCCCTCTCCGTTCGTCGGTTGGACGGAAGACGACGTTCTCGAACGCATCTGGGATCCACGGGGTCACGCCCATGGAATCCAGGTCCCGGCCGGGGTCCTGCTGAGAACCGATCTCGAGGGCAGGGAGTGGGAGGTCGTAGCGGGCGGGATGCGCAATCCATACGACCTGGACTTCAATCGGGACGGAGAGCTCTTCACCTACGACGCGGACATGGAATGGGACATAGGGACCCCCTGGTACCGCACCCCGCGGTTCCTCCATCTGCTGTCCGGCGCAGAGTACGGCTGGCGAAGCGGGAGCTCGAAGTGGCCGGTGAACAGTCCGGACGCGTTTCCCGCTGTGCTCGAAATGGATGCGGGCAGTCCAACGGGAGTCGCAAGCGGTCATCGTTCCAACTTCCCCCCGCCCTGGGATCGGAGCATGTTCCTGGGGGATTGGGCATATGGCCGGATTCTCGCGGTGGAGCTGCAGGCCAAGGGGGGGACCTACGACGGCGACGTTCGGACCTTTCTCAGCGGTCGGCCACTGAACGTCACGGACCTCGACTTCTGCTCGAAGGGGAATCTGTACCTGATCACCGGCGGGCGAGGCTCGCAGTCAAGGCTCTATCGCGTCCGTTGGGCGGGAGGCGACGCACCTGAATCCATCGGCTTCGACCGTGAAGCGTCCGCGACCCGCAATCTGCGTCGACGATTGGATGGCAGCCACACCTCTCCTGGTTCGATCGACGTCGACACGCTGATCCACCACCTCGGGGATCGCGATGTGACGGTCCGACACGCGGCGAGAGTCGGTTTGGAGCACTGGATGAGGGATCGCGTCGGCGATGATGGGCCGGCCGGGATCGGTGAGGCGTGGTCTCGACTCGAGGCTCTTCCACCCGGCGAAGGTGGCTGGGAAGCGATGCTGGCATGTATCCACACGGCAGACGCATCGCGGGCGTCGGATCTCGCCCGCTGGCTGTATGCACTCTCGTTGGACGACGACACGGCCACCGGAGATCTCTGGTTCGGTCGGCTCGCCGGTGTCTGGGCGTATCGGTTCGGCGTTCACCGGCCCGAATTCTCTGACCGCCTCCGTTCCAGACTCCGGGAGGTCTTCCCGACCGGCGACTTCCAGGTGGATCGACACCTGGTCGAAGCCATCGTTGCGCTCGGAGGAAAAGACATCGACGGCGTCCTGCTGGAATCGAGCGGCGAATTCTCCTCACCACTCGAGATCATGCACAGGCTGCATGCGGTGTCCCAGTTGGATGGCGACTGGAGTCCGGAGTACGACGGCCCGATCGCGGAGCTTCTCGTCGCACTGGACCAATCGACCGGCGGCGCGAGCCACGAAGGCTATATCCAGGCGATTCGGGGGCGAATCACCCCGCATCTCGACGAGGAGTCGACCGCTCGACTCGCGTCGTCGCTCGTGGCCCGGCCTCAGGATTCGACGGTGGCCCCCGCTCGGCGGACGGTCCGGAACTGGTCGGTCGAGGATGTCGAGCCTCATCTCTCGCGTATTCTCGCCGGTCGGGATCACACGCGGGGTCGTGCGATGTATGAGGCCCTCCAGTGCGCGGCCTGTCACCGGGTCGGTGATCACGGCATCGCCTACGGTCCTGATCTGACGGCTGCGGGCGGACGCTTCGGACTGCGCGATCTTCTGGTGGCCACGCTGGAACCCGAGCGGGACATCTCGGATCAGTATGAGGCCCTGCTGATCGAGACGGGCGACGATCGTCATCTCGGTCTCGTGGTCGAACGCGACGACCAGATCATCGTGCTGGCGTCAGACCCCAGGCTCGATCAGACGCGCCACGAGATCGAGGTCGACTCCATACTCCGTGAGACCGTGGCCAGTCCGATGCCTCGCGGGCTCCTGGACACCGCGGAACTCGACGAGATCCTGGATCTCCTCGCATACCTCGTCTCCGCCGGTGATCCGGACGATGCGGTATTTCTTCCTCAACCATGACATCCGCCGGTGATGACATCCCATTTCCCGGTCCGGAGGGAGTTCCCGATCGGGTGTTTCACGCCGCCTACCGTTCGAAGCCGGCGATGTGGCGGACGGGCATTCCGCAGACCGCGGTGCTCGACGGACTCGATCGAGGTTGGTTTTCCACCGGCAGGTTGCTCGATGCGGGGTGTGGTTCGGGAGAGAACACCATCGAGATTGCGCGATCTCGCCCCGATCTTCGACTCGCCGGTTGGGATCTCGTGCCCGAAGCGATTGCGCTGGCGCGTCTGAAGAGCAGGGTGGCTCGGGTCGAGAATAGGATCGAATTCGAGGTGCGCGATCTTCGACTCGCCACAGATCGCCCCGCCTTCGACGACGTGCTCGACGCGGGTGTGCTCCACCTGTTCTCCGATGCCGACAGAGGCGAGTATCTCGATGTCGTCCAAAGCCTCGTGTCACCCGGTGGCTGGTTCACGACCATTGTGTTCCGGGACGACGAAACCAGGCCCGGCGGGCCCCGACGAATGGCGAGGGACGAGCTGGCCAACTCTCTCGAGGGTGCGGGTTTCCGAATCGCGTCGATCGAACCGACGGTCTACGACACGCGAGCCCACGAGGGCGGAGCTCGAGCCTGGCTCGGTCGGGCTCAGGCGATCTAGAACGCTCGCTTCGGGGGCCGGACTCGAATCCGATCTGACCGTCGCGACGGATATCATGATCACATGAATCCTGATAGCCACTTCGCATCCTCGTTCCTCATCGCGGCATCGGCGCTCGCCATCTGCCTTTCGATCGGAGGTTGCTCCAACAAGCAGGTTCGCATCGAGATGAAAACCGGCGGATCGGGCCCGGTCCGGACCTTCGAAACCAACCGAGCCACGGGAGAAGAGCGAACGCGTCTCACCGAGGTCTACGAATCCGGGCCGCTCGAGGCCGGAAAGGGGCGGAATGGAGTTCGATTCGAAGGGGTCTTCGTCGATCGGGAACTCCCGAGCGAAATCGGCAATCGGAACGGCTGGTCCGTCATCGAAGGTCAATTCGGCTCCTCGTATTTGTACGTCGAACAATTCGGGGATGAACGGGACGACTGGCGGAGATTTCGGGCTCGGATGGATGCCGGGGAGCTGTGGCTGCGGCTACTCGCGGGATTCCTCTCGACGCGCATCGAGGACCCGGAGGCGAAGTCGAGATTCGCGGAGTCCTTCGAAACGCAGATCCTCCCCGACCTTATGAGCGCATTCCTTCGCTTCAATGCCAACGGCTATGTCCAGCAAGGCCAGCGGATCGCCACGAACTTCAGAGCGCCTTCGAAACGCGGTCCGCGCACCGACGACGAATGGTTTCAGATACAGGTGTTCACGCCGCTCGTCGCGTTCGCCATCGAACGTGATTGGATCGAACCCGTGGAGGGCCAGATGGTCCTGCTCTCCGGAGTCGACGGTTGGGTCTCCGCGGGCGAACGACAGTGGTCACGCGACAATCTGGCCGACCCCATCGTCGAGCGGACCGCAAAAAGGTTCGTGCCCGACGCCGTACCGGGGAAGATCGGTCCCGAGAATGAAGCGCTCGTATTCTTCGGTCTTTCGTTCCTTTGGTGGGTCAACACCTCTTCCGAGGCCGCCGAGATCATGCTCGATTCTGCGGCGATCTCCGACGCCGACAAGGAGAAGCTCCGGGCCGGAAATCGTCTGATCGATCTCCCGGGCCCCTTCGGAATCCCCATTGGCGGTGGTGATCGACCGGTCGAGAGCGAGGTCGTACTGGAGACCGGGGAGCCGCCATTCGTGACCAATGGAACTTGGAACGAGAGCCTTGGCACGGTCACCTTTCGAACCAAGGTCTACCCCTCCGATCAGCGTCGACGATTCGCGCCGCCGGTGTTCCACGCCAGTTGGTCGGTGCCCGACGACGAGGCTCAGGAACGCATCTTCGGCAAGGTGCCTCTGCGTGGTCAGGATCTCGCGGAGGTGGTCTTCTGGGAGCAGACTCTTTCGGAGCGGGATCGCACGAGCTGGGTCGAATGCATCGAAGAATCCAAGCCCGGAGACCTGGGCGCGGTCCGTGATTTTGTCGATCGACTCGAGGGTGATGGCAAGGACAATCGCCCCGCGCCCGAAGCGCTGCGGGCCGCCGTCGCGTCATCGGGCGCCGATTGAGTCCGCGGCTACGCTTCGACCAGAAGTATTCTCGAGAGCGGACCTCTCGAGGATTCGTAGTAGTCCATCGCGCGTCCGTCGATCAGTCCGGAGTGAATCGCGCGGGGGATGGCCAGGATCGCGGCCTTGAAGAGGGAGAACGTCGTCTCATTGAATTCGGTCGTCCAGCCGTTGGGCGCTGGAAGACGGTTCATCGTTTCGCTGAAGATCTTGGTGTTCGGGCCCGGGACAGCAGCATCTTCCGGACCAATGGGCGGGTAGGAGAGGTAGACGTAGGCGAAAGCAAAAGGCTTTCGATCGTAGAACTCGTAGGTCGCCATGACCCACCCGTCGATCAGTTCCCGCGTATCGGTCATCCTCTCGGCGAGGGCCTTCTTCTCGGTCGCCATCTCCGACATAATTTCGGAGAAAATCGCCTGTTGCATCGCGATCTTGCCCGGAAAGTGTTGATAGAGAACGGCCTCATTACATCCCGCTTCGCGGGCGATCGTTCTCACACTTGCCGACTGCAACCCCTGAGACCCGACTACACGGATCATGGCGTCGATGAGACGCTCCCGAGTCGTCCCCCGTATGGCGGGTGGTGCCGAGTCCTTTGAGTTCGTATCTGTCATGATTTTGGGGCATCCGCGAGACATGCTGGTTCGAAGTTCTTATATGGAGCCGTTGAAACACTTTTCAGAATTGTTCCAGGGCTCTTTGGAGAGAATACCCGATAGGACCTCCAAAACATTCCCCGACTCTTTCGTCCGGGGCCTCGGTGGACGTTTCGACAACTGCCGAGGCCCCTTTTTCGTTTTGTTGGGAGCGTGAACGATGGACGTTGACGTAATGGTGATCGGGATCGGGGGTATCGGAAGCGCGGCGGTCCGGGAAGTTGCAGCTCGTGGTGCTTCGGTCATCGGGATCGATCGTTTCCCGCCGGGGCATGCGCGGGGGAGTTCGCACGGCGGTTCCCGGGTCTTTAGGCGGGCATACTTCGAGGACGCGGCCTACGTGCGGCTTCTTGACAACGCGTCAGTCGGATGGGATCAGCTCGAGTCGGCCACTGGTCGTTCGTTGATTCATCGGTGTGGGGTACTCGTGGCGGGACTGTCCGGGTCGACGACCGTCGGTGCGTCGTTCGATTCGGCCATGCAGCACGGCCTCCGCGTCGAGCGGCTCGATCGGGATGCCATCCATTCGCGGTGGCCCATCTTCGATCTTCCGGAGAACGCAGAAGGTCTCTACGAGCCGGACGCCGGATTCGTCGATCCGGAGTCTGGAATCCAGGCCCATCTGGAACTCGCGCGACGCGATGGTGCAGAGACGCGATGGCCATTCGACGTCACCTCCATCGAGAGCCATGGAGATTCTGTGACGGTCAGGTCACAACGCGACACGATTCGAGCCCGTCGCGCGATCGTCACGGCGGGCGCTTGGGCGAAGCCACTTCTCCTCCAGGCCGGTTGCCCGCTCGAAATCACGCCCCACCGGAAGGTCATCGCCTGGGCTCGTCCGAGCCCGTCGCGGAGCGCCGACACGTCCGCCGGTCGTTGCCCGTGCTGGCTGGTCGACGATGGCGGAGCATTGGGCCGTGGCGTGCTCTACGGCATTCCATGGTGGCCCGGTCAGCGAGGTCCCGACGGGATGAAGTTCGGGTTCCATGGCCCGGGAACACCAGTGGATCCGGACCGTTTCGATCGAACCGTCGAGGAGCCGGAGATCGAGTGGTTCCGGGCCGCGATCGACCGCTGTCTTCCAGGTGTCTTCGAGCGCCCACACGCGGCGAAGACCTGTCTCTATACGATGTCGAGTGACGAACATTTCATCGTCGATCGTCTACCCGGAGCCGAGTCGATCTCGATCGCGGCTGGATTGAGCGGTCATGGATACAAGTTCGCGCCGGCTCTGGGCAAAGCCCTCGCGGAACTCGCGTTGGACGGTGAGTCGTCTCTCCCCATCGATTTTCTCTCGATCGATCGGTTGGTTTCGAGGTAGTCTCGCGGTCTCGAATCGGAACTCGCCACGTCGGTCGTGGCGTCGTAAGAATTCCTGGAGTGAATTGATGCACCGAAGCGCCCGCCGTCCCATCGCCTGGTTGATCCCGACGGTTCTGGTCATCGCGCTGGCCGGGCCTTCGATCGCCACGGCCCAGATCGACAACGATCTTTCTCCCCAGACCTTCGACGGCAATCCGACCTCCGTGCGTCTCGAGACGCGAACGCCGCCGCCGAATTCATTTCTGATCTTCCGCGTCTACTCGTACGACGAAGCGGGGCGGCCCACGCGCATCGAGCAGGGCACCGACACGATGGGGGCAAACCTCGTGGTCGAGATCGCATGCGACGACGAGGGGCGCATCGTCAGCCGCCAGCACACCTTCCGCGGAAATCCCGCGATTCGCTACGAACATCGATACGACGATGCGGGGAGACTCGTGGAGGTCGACTCGATCAATTCACTCACCCAGCAGATCATCGACCGAGTGGCTCATGGATACGACGATTCGGGGCGTCGGGCGACTTCCACGAAGATGGTGAGCGGCAGGCCCGACGAGGTGACAACGCGGACATTCGACGACGAGGGTCGGTTGTCGACCGAGCGGATCGTACGAGACGGGAACGAGATTCGGAGTCGAACCCTCCGCTACGACGAAGGGGGATGCCTGGTGGAGGATTCGACGACGCTCGCCAATGGGAAGACCTCTCGCACCGTGACCGACTACGGCGAGGACTGCCGACCGACGCGCCGGTTGGAGACGTCCTTTGCGGGCCGTCAGACCGAGGTCAGGATCTCGTACGATGACGAAGGCCGCAAGATCGCCGAGGAGACCGTGAAGGGTGGCGACGTCGTCCAGCGGCTGACCTGGACGTACACCTTCAAGACCCCCGCCAAGGATGCGGTCGAGAAGGGTACCGCCGCGAGCGAGGCGAAGTCGTCGTCCTGATCGAGCCTCATGTTCGTATCCGCACAGTTCCGATTGGAGTCCTCACATGTTTCGCAGCTCGATGGTGGTTCCGATTCTCGCTGGCTCAATCGCATTGTCGATGAGCATGTTCGTGGGTTGTGAAACGACTTCCGGTCGACGCGGTCCGACGCCCGACGTGGTGGAGACGCTCAAGACCGACGCAAGCAACGAGTTGACGGTGAAGAAGGGGGAGCCGTTCGCCCTCGATCTTCCCGGAAACGCCGGAACTGGGTACACCTGGATGGTCCACGGTTCACTGCCTTCCGGCATTCGCCAGTCATCCAAGCCCTTCTTCCTTCCGGACGACCCGGATCGGATGGGGGCGCCAGGCGTGATGCGGTTCGTGCTCGTCGGGGAGGAGACCGGTGAATACGACCTCGCCTTCGAGATGCGCAGGGTCTGGGAGACCGACGAGCCGCCGGTCCGCCGAGCGGTCGTGAAGATCACGGTCGCGGAGGACTGAGTCGAACGTATGGTTTTCGCGGACTCTTCGAAAGACCCGGCATGGCCAGGGGTCTTCCTCCTATCGAACATCCGGTTGGAGGATCAAGATGACTCTGTTCGAAGTCCTGGGAACCGAAGCCGAGAGCGATTGCGGACCTGTTCGCATCGATGCGATGTTCGCAGCCCTCCCTCCCAAGCGTGGTGAATCTCGAGCCTCAACGCGCGACAACTTCCAAGGCGAGGTGACCGATCGGCATGGGCGTCGCTGGCAAGCGATCGTCGTGAACGACGAGGCAAGACTGCTTCGACGGATCTCCTGACGACCGATTGGCGGTGGGAACGAGTTGTCCTCCCGTCGTGGAAGCCGCCTTCGCGACTCCGAATCGATAGACGAGCATGCCACCTTCGTGCGCCGTGACGATCGTGGTGGCGGCGGTTCCCAGAATCGCTGCGGCCGCCGCTATCCCCGCGCAGAGCTTCAACCCGCGCGGTTTGGCGAGGGTGGCGAAGACCAGGAGCGAGGTCGCAGCCAGGAGCAGCGGGATTCGTTCCCCTTTGGTCGCATGGCTCTCCAGGACGTCGATCCCAGCCCCGCTTCCGAGTCTCGTCTCGACGATCGTCGAAGCCGCTTCGCCCGCTTCCGTGGCCTGCCACGCGATCACGGCGGTTAGGAAGAGCATCGTCCCCAGCACCACGCGATACCACACTGCTTTTCGCCCTGATATGAAAACGAGGGCCGCAACGAACGGGATGGCGAAGAGACCGATCACGATCGGCGTATGCACCAGAATGGCGTGTCGGGTGATCGGGTCGACCCAGGACTGTCGCATGGACTCCAGGAGATCGTTCATACGGCCCTTTCTGGTGGATCAGGGGTGGTTCTGGCGGTCGAATCTGGAAGAACTTTGCCAATTTAGCGACGTAGTCGCCGGAAGTACGGGGTTTTAGAGCACGAGGGGCTCGCTGAGGAGGTCCGCTCCCCGAAAGTGCCCTATTCTTTCGCAGCGGTGCGACTTGGTGCCCGATTCCACGGGCGGCATCGGTCCAGCGCGGAGTTGTGCGATTTTCAGTATCCCAGGAGCGTCATGGTTATGGCTTTCATTCGAACACTTCTCTTGCCTGCGGTCGCTGGACTCGCAGCCAGTCTGATCGATCTTCCGGCGATGGCGATGCAAGGCCCTTCGAGATCGGCGGAGAGCGGTGAACAGGAATTCCCCCCGTTCGACAAGATATCGAAGGGCTTCGTCGAGGTATCGGCCCCCGAGGGGACACGCGGTCTCTACCGCCTGTGGCGCAACGACAAGACCCAGCAGGTCATCGCCGAGCTGCCTCGCAACTTCGAGAAGCAGGATCTTTTCCTGGCGTGGACGGTCGCCGGCGGTACGACCATGTCTGCCGTCCAGGTCGGTGACCAGTACGCGAAGTGGAAGCGCTTCGGCAAGCGGCTCGCGCTGATCGAACCCAACTACGCGACGATCTCCTCCGGAGACAAGCAGAGCAAGGACGCGACAAGCCGCGTCTTCACCGACCGTGTGATCACCGAGGTGCCCATCATGGCGATGGGACCCGGCGGTGGCCCCGTGATCGATCTGAACACGCTCTTCGTGAAGGGCGCGGGCACCTTCTTCGGGCGTACCGCTTCCGGTGCCAACACCCGCCTCGTGCAGATCGTGAAGGCCAAGACGTTCCCCGGAAACGTGGAGCTGTGCTTCGAGATGCCCACGGGTGGGCGATCCGCGAAGTTCGCGAAGTTCTACTACTCGATCGCGCAGATTCCGGCCCGCAGCGCCTACAAGCCGCGATTGGCCGATGATCGGGTCGGTTACTTCACGACGAGTGTGAAGGACATCGGGGATCCCGGTGCCGACTCCCCCTGGAAGAGATACATCAATCGCTGGCATCTCGAGAAGGCGGATCCCAAGCTGAAAGTCAGCCCGCCGAAGGAGCCGATCGTCTTCTACGTCGAGCACACGGTTCCGGTCCGGTACCGGCGATGGGTTCGCGACGGCGTCCTGGAGTGGAACAACGCCTTCGAGGAGGTCGGATTCGACAACGCCATCGTCGTCTACCAGCAGGATGCGACCACCAAGGCCCACATGGACAAGGACCCGGAGGACGCTCGGTACAACTTCATCTGTTGGACCAACTCGGACATGGGCTTTGCGATCGGCCCCAGCCGAGCCAACCCCAAGACGGGCGAGATTCTCGACGCCGACATCGTCATTGACGAGGGATTCATCAGTGGATGGGTCGACACCTGGGACCGCCAGATTCCCCACGAGTCGGTGGAGTCCTTCGGTACCGAGACCATCGAGTGGCTTTCCACGCGTCCCCAATACGACCCTAGGGTCCTTCTGTCGCCTCGACACGAGCAGCAGAAGGTCGCCGAAGAGATCGCGAAGCGATACGCCTCGCTGAAGGACGAGGGACTCCGGGGCATGCACCCCTCGCACGACGGCATCGGCAAGCTTGTGGCCGGGGCCGGCCCCGATGGTGAAGCCATCGAGAGTTCCGTCCATGCCATCACCGCCTGCACCAATGCCGCCCGCAAGGCCTTCGACGTCGGTTTCATGCGAATGAACGCCGATCTGCTCGGGCTCGTCGGTCCGAAGCTCGGTGCCGATGGAAGCCAGACGCTCGATGGAGTCCCTGAAGAGTTCATCGGGCCCCTGGTGAAGGACCTGATCATGCACGAGGTCGGACACACGCTCGGCCTTCGTCACAACTTCAAGGGTTCGCAGCTCGTCAGCTACGAGGAGATGAACAGCGAAGGCTTCGAAGGTCCGACGTCCTCCTCGATCATGGATTATCTCCCGGTCAACATCGCATTCGGTGAGGATGTCGTGCAGGGACCCTGGACCACGAACACCGTCGGCCCCTACGACATGTGGGCGATCGCCTACGGATATGCCCCGGGCGGTACCGAGGAGATCCTGGCTCGTGCCAACGAACCGGAACTTCGATACGCCACCGACGAGGACACGAGTGGTCCCGATCCGATGGCGCGTCGCTTCGACAATGCCGAAAACCCTCTCGACTATGCCGACGCCCAGATCGCGCTGGTCGTCGAGCTTCGCGGTCGAATCATCGATGAGATGGTCGAGGACGGGGAGAGCTGGGCGAAGGCCCGGCGTGCCTACGAGATGCTCCTTCGGAAGCACCGAAGCGCAATCGGCATCGCCAGCAACTGGATCGGCGGCTCGACCGTCAATCGGGTGAAGAAGGGCATGGAGGCCGATCCGATCGAGTCGATTCCGGCCGATCAGCAGCGACGCGCTCTCATGCTCGTCCTCGACGCCAGCATGAAAGACGAAGCTTTTGGGCTCACGCCGGATCTGCTTCGCAAGATGACGGTCGAGAAGTGGTACGACGATGGCGGCATGCGAGAGGTGACGGCCGATGCGACCTACCCGGTTCACAGCAAGATTGCGTCTGTCCAGCGATCGGCGCTCACGGGCATTCTAAACCCCAGCACCTTGAACTGGGCGTACGACAACGAGTTTCGGGCCGACGGCGAGGACGTGCTCACCGTGCCCGAGATCATGAGTACGGTCAAGGGGGCGGTCTGGAGCGAGCTTGGTGCACGCCCCGACGGTAGCGCTACCGTCACCGACCCCTACATCTCGAGCCTTCGCCGAAACCTTCAGCGGAGCCACCTGGAGCGGATCGTGGATCTCTCTGGCGACAGCAACGGCTTCGGTGCGACGTCGGCGACGGTCGCGAGTCTCTCGCGACAGCAGCTCCGCGACCTCGACCAGGAGATCGGCGAGGTCCTGAGTCGGGACGGCGACAAGCTCGACGCGTACTCCAAGGCGCACCTAGCGGATGCCAAGGCGATCATCGATCGCGTACTCAATTCCGACTACATCTACAACCAGGCCGGCGGCGGAGGTGGCGGTAACTCGCTGATGATGCTGTTCGGCAGGTGAATCGCGTCCTAGACGCGCAGCGTTGCAACAAAGACGGCCGCTCTCATTGGGAGCGGCCGTCTTCAATTCGTCGGATGTCGGTGGTGGAGAGTGACCGTTCGCGACTCAGCGTGTGTTCCCCGCGACGGGAGTGTCCGCGTAGAAGACGGCCTCGAATTCATACCACTCGATGAGCTTGTCGTCGTATCCCTGGGTGTTGAACTTCGTGTTGCCGCTCGATGCGTTGCCCTCGACGAACGAATTGCTGAGGTTGCCGCCGTGGAACTTGGGCGTGCTCTTCCAGTAGTACGCAGCGGCTCCAACCTCCTCCGCCGCGGCCTTGGCCTGGGCATCGTCGGGCAGGCCGATGGCGTTGGAATCGATGTCGAATCGGCTCACGCCGAGACGTCGAGCCTCGATCGGTTGCATCACCCGCACCGGCGTCGAATCTGAGGTCTGGCGGCGGCCCGCGTAGTTCGAGATGAAAGGATTCGCGCAACCACCGAGAAGCATCAGGGCGGCGGTCGCGACGCAGAGATGGAGACGTGATCGATTGATTCGCATGATGTGGAATGTACCCCTCGATCCTTCCCGATGTCGAAAGCTCGCGGCGGGCTAGCGTTCCCCCACGGAATCGATCGCGGACGGGGTCTCTAGCCCTCCGGGCGAGGGGACCGAATAGACCGCGATCGCGATCCAGATGAGCACGAAGGCGGCGATGCGACTGGCGTCGTCCAGCGGCTCCCCGAAGTACAGGACCGCCAGAAGGAACTGGCAGGTCGGTGCGAGGTACTGCAGCATGCCCAGGGTAGTCAGCCGGAGTCTTCTCGCGGCTGCGGCGAAGAAGAGGAGGGGTACGACCGTCACGATGCCACCGAGCACGAGGAGGACGTCGGTCTTTCGATCGAAGGCTCCGAATGCCGAATGGTCGCCGGCCACCAGGACGAGCTGCAGAACGACCATGAATGGAAGAAGCATCGCCATCTCGATCGTCAGGCCGGTGATGGAGTCGGCCGGCATCTGCTTTCGGAGCAGACCGTAGAGTCCGAAGGAAAGTGGGAGCGCGAGCGCGATCCACGGAAGGTCGATGGGACGAAGCACGTCCATCTCCTCGGCCCGGATCGAATGGAAGGCGGACCAGGCGAAGATGAGGACACCGAGACCCGCGATTCCGATCGCGATCGATTGACGTCGATTCAGTCGTTCCTTGAGTACGAGGCGACCGAGCAGCACCGAGACGAGCGGGTTGATGTAGTAGCCGAGACTTGCCTCGACGAGTCTCTCGGAAACGACGGCATAGATGAAGACCAGCCAGTTGATCGCGATGAGACCGCTCGACAGGAACAGCACGGTGGCCGCTCGACGATTCGGGAGCGCCTTCCGAATGCCGGCGATACCCGGCCCAAGGAGCGTCAGCACCACCATCAGCGGAAGACCGGCGAGCACTCGCCACGCGAGTAGTTCCGCCGAACCGACGTGATCCACGGATTTGAAGTACAGCCCGGTGACGAGACCCCACCACATGAACGCCGCGAGCGCTTGAAGAACTCCGATGGTGCCGCGCCGCGAATCGGTTGAAAGGGGCTTCATATGGGTGTCGCGAGGATTGGATCAGCCGTTGATCGCGATGTCGATCGATGCTTCGTCGATTGCTCGTCTGACGGACGCCGGGAGTGGGCGGTCGCCATGTCGGCTCAGGTATCCCGCGGCGATGCCGTGGAGACCGGCCATCTGGGCGTCGATAGAGCGGAGTCTCGGGAGCTGCTCGAAGAGCTGGTTCCAGTTTTCGGGGGGAAACCCGGCGATGGCGAAGGCTCGGCTGAGGATGTCGAGTCGGTATGGAAGCCAGGTGTCCGCGGGGCGATCTGGATCGGTGGTGTTGGGATTGAGAAACGAGTCGACCAGCTCCCATCGACCGTTGCTGGCCAGGTGGGCGAAAACCGAGGCCGCCGCGTCGCGATCGACCGCGCCGTTGACGAGGAGGGGGACGAGCATGTTCGCCCTCAGGGTCCGAAAGGACTTCACCTCGGTCAACGGTCCCCGTTCCATGGCGGGATCGAGTTTCTCGACCGGTACGTCGCCGGCGAGTGCCAGCAACCACAGCAACCGAGCATCGAGCTGGCCCGCCTCCTGCAGGTCGATCAGGGCCTGCTCCGGCGACGACGCTGCGAGTCCGGCGGCGAGCGACCCGAAGACCGACGCGGATCCACGACTTGGGACCCGACGCATGATCTCTCGCCCACGTCCGATTTCGAGTGCGGCCGAGGGGTCGTCCAACGCCAAGGCCGCGATCGTCTGGGCATAGATGCCTGGCACCGCCAGCGTGTCTTCGTAGGTACGAAGAAAGGTGGCGAGTGCCTTCGATGCGCGTCTCTTGGCGAGTTCCTGAGCGACCGCTCCTCGAACCAGGTGGTTTTCCGGCATGGCGTGCGCGAGCGCGGCGGCGATGTCCGGATCGCGATCGCGTCCGTCCTGGGCGAGAACGGCGGCGATGACGACCGGACGCTCCGCATCGGTGCTGGCTTCCAGCATCTCCACGAGGTTCGTGGTCGAGCCATGGGTCGCGATTCGATCGGCCACCGTGTCGACGCTGTTCCAGAACGGCCGTCGGACGAGCATCGCGGTGGTCTCGGGAGGAACCCACGCCTGGGACGGATCGCTGGTCGCGGCCGACCAGGCGTGGATCCGGGCTGCGGGGTCTTTGGCGTGCGATGCGGCGAGAAGATCCATGATCTCCCAGTCGAGCTTGGGGGATCGCCTGAGTCCGTGCTCGCCGCTCGTCCAGCCCTCGAGGTACGCCATTCGGCCTTCGGGGGTGGCCTGCTTGGCGAGGTGTGCATTCAGATCCTGTTGGGTGAGGCCTGCCAGGTGGTCGAGCCAGCCTTCGGCTCGCGCTCGAGCCACGGCCGAATCGGAAGCGGAATCGACCAGGCTGCGTCCTGCCTGGGTCAGAGTCGCTCGTGAGGCGGCTTCGAGTGGGGGGGTCTGGACGGCCAGGAGCGTGGAAAGGCTGACGAGAAGGATCATGGACGAAGTGTACGCCTAGCTCATCGACGGGGGATCCAGGAGGTATCTCCGCGAATCGAGGCAAATCTTCGATCGAGAACGGTCAGAGGTCTCGGGTGGGGGTGTTTCCCCGTTGATGCCAGGCACTTGGCAGCGACCTGTGAATGAATGGAGCCACCTTCGATGTCGGATGAGATCCTCGACCGTTCGTACCAGACCTGTTCCGCCTTGCTTGGAGACTGTTCCTGGGAGCCATCCGAGTCGAGCTCCAGCCTCGAGCTCTCGACCATCGATCTGGATCAGGCCTTCGCGGAAGTCACGGGTGGCCGGCTCCAGTGGCGTGGAAGCGTCGCCGACATCGGTTTCCGGCTCTCCTCGTTCCATCGTCGACTCGTCTCCGCGATCGTTCATGGGACGGCGCTTCCGATCGAGTGCCGATGGATCCGCGAGGCCGACCGACTGGTGTCCCGTCTCAACGATCTCTGGGATGGCTATGCCGAGGCCCGCCGCTTCGATCCCGATCCCGAGTCCTGGATCCAAACGCTGGAATTCGCTTCTGGTCCGGTGTTCACCGACTGGTGCCACACCCTCTGCTGTGCGGTGCTCGGTGAGCCGATCGATCGGATCCCGGTCGAGGACGGCAGTGGCGACGAGCAGTGGTTTTCCCTGGCGGCCGACGATCTAGCGTTGCATCTGCAGGCTCTGCTTCGAGGCGACGGGGCGTTCACGCCTCATGACCCGATCCGCATTCCCTGGCGTCGCTCCGCCTGATGCCGGCTCGAGGGTTACGACCGCCGTCTCCAAGCGGACGATTGTGGGGAACGAGCCAGAACGCCTGATTCCAGGAAAGACTTCCTACACTCCAGCCCGAGCCGCTTCGATCGATCATGGGCCCTGCCGGCCCCTCATCGGTCGGAAGGGGTGCCCGGTTCCGTATCGTGCGTCGAGCAAGGAGTCGATCATGACATGCAGTCTCCGGCCTGGTCTTCCCCGACATCGCAGGATGGTTGCAACTTCCGCTGCAGTGGTTGCCATCGGACTGGCTTCCGAGGTCGCCATGAACGCGGCGATGGGTTGGCAGATGGCTTCCGACGGTGCAGTCTTGGATCCGGTGGTCGCCGGCACGGAATCGACCGAGCAGGCCGATCCCACCCCTCGGGCTCTTCCCGGTCCGGAGGCGATGGACGCGCTGGCTCCGCTCGTGGGAGAGTGGCAGATGGCTGGAACGACGCATCGGACGACCGATGACGAACCGACCGGAAGCGCGTTCACCGCGACGCAGACCGCCCGGTGGGAGGTCCCAGGAAGAGTCCTGCGGGTCGATTGGACGGTCATGGATGGGGAAGGGGCCACTCTGGGCGATGGACGGAGTCGCATCACCTACGACGAGTTCGCCTCCGCGATCGTCAATACCTACGCAGGTCGCGACCTCGACACGACCTTCAGTGGCAGTGCGACCCTCATCGATGCCGGTGGCGGAGCTTTGGAGTGGCGAGGTCACGAGACGAGGGGGATGGCCGCATCGGTCAACTTCGAGGTCACGTATCTCTTCCCGGACGCCTCGACCTGCGTCGTCGACTTCATTCCAACCTGTGTCGATGGCGAGCTCGGACCCCGTCCGTCTCGGTTCACCTGGGAACGTCGGAATCCCTTCCTGTCCCAGGTCCCGTTCGCCGAACGTCTCGTCGGCGTCTGGCCGAGCGAGGATGATTCGGCGATCACCTCCCGAATCCGGTTCGGTCCCGGCCGTCGGTCGCTTCTGGTCGAATCCTCGTCGTCGATCGCCGCCGACGCAACGCCGGCGACCATGGTCGAGATTCTCTGGTTCGATCCAAGTTCCGAACGAATTCACTATCGCGGACATCAAGCGGATGGTGCTTGGATGCGGGGGACCGCCGTGATCGAGCCGAATGAGGATGCCTTGGCGATTCGCTGGCGAGGTGTCGATCGCTTTGGCGAATCCATCTCCGGAAATGTTCGGATCCTCGTGTCCGAAGCGAGGCTGATTCGGGAGGCCGACGTGGAGACCGATGAATCCGACGTCACCGAGACGGTGGCTTCGTTCGACGACGGGGACGGCGGTCCCTGAGGATCGGACTCGCGCTAGCCGTACCGGGTCATGAAGTCTTTCATGAAATCGACCAGGACCTCCGCGCCCTGACGTGGGAAGGCGTTGTACATCGACGCCCGCATGCCACCGACGAGGCCCTTCAGGTTCACCATGCCGTGGGTCCCGGCCTCCTCGATGAACTGGGCATCGAGTTCGGCCGAACCGGTGTGGAAGGTGACGTTGAGATCGCTTCGGCTCCGCCGTTCGGCTCGGCTCCGGTAGAACCCGCCACTCGCATCGATCGCGTTCCAGACGAGTCCGGCCTTGTCGGCATTGCGTTCGGCGATCGCCGTCGGGCCACCCTGCGCCTCGGTCCATTCGGCCATCAGGCCGATGACGCGGACCGCGAAGGTCGGCGGGGTGTTGAGGATCGACTCCGCCTTCTCATGGTCTTCGAATCTGAGAATGGGTCCGATGCGTCGCGACGCCTCAGCAAGGAAGTCTCGTTGCGCTATGACGACCGAACATCCCGCGGCGCCGAGATTCTTCTGCCCGGCCGCGATCGTCATCGCATGCCGCTCGAATGGCCAAGGGCGTGAGAAGATGTCGCTCGTCAGATCGCCCACGATCGGTCGATCCGTGATTGGCGGTTCGGTGTACCACGTTCCTTCGCCGGTGTTGTTTGCGCAGTAGAAGACGTACGACGCGTCCGTGGGAACGGCGAGATCGTCGCCGGATCGAGTCGCATCAGGACATGTGAAGGTGTCTCCCTGTCGACCGTCGTAGCCAATGACGACGTCACCGATCGGTCGAGCCTCGTCGATGGCCTTCCCTGCCCAGACGCTCGTGTCGAGATACACGCCGGTGCCGCCGTCATGCAGATAGTTCAGGGCGAGGAACGCGAAGTTCACGGTCGCGCCGCCGGGCATGAAGATCACCGCGTAGTCGTCGCCGACCCCCGAGAGACGACGAATGACGTCGCCCGCCTCCTGATTCACATCGTCGTAGTGCGGGCCGCGGTGCGAGTGCTCGAGTAGGCCGATGCCGGAGCCCGAAAGCTCGGCGAGCTCCTCGCGGACATGATCGACGACCTCCTGGGGCATGTGGGAGGGGCCCGCCGAGAAGTTGAAGACCCCGAGACGAGGCTCGGCCGGTAAGTTGCTGAATGAGGAAGACCTGGACATGGGGAAAGCGTAGTCCCATTTCCCGACTCCGGCGACTTGACGCGAACGAAGTGGGGTGGTGATCCTGCGTTTCGTCGGGTTTTCCCGTTCACCCCTGGAGCAGCGCCATGGCCATTGTTCGATCGATTCTCGCCGTCTTCGTCGGGCTCATTCTCATGGGGGTCACCGTCGCACTCGTGGAATCGATCGGACATGGGTCCTACCCGATCCCGCCGGAGCTCAACGAGCTCTCGACGCGGTACGCCGAAGCCCGGGTGGCGGTGATCGAGGGGACGGCCACCGCGGATGATGCGGCTGCTGCGCGTTCGGCGTTCCGCGACGCGGTATCGGGTTACATCGAAACCGCTCCCCTTGGAGCCCTCCTGTTCGTGGTCGCCGCATGGATTTCGGGCGGTTTCGTCGGTGCGGCGGCCGCTGCGTTTCTGACCACTCAATGGCGGATAGCGGTGGCTATCATCGTCGGCCTCTTCGACGTACTGGGAATTCTCGCGATCGTCGTGGAGGTCCCGCATCCGGTCTGGATGACGCTGCTTGGCGTCATCGGAACGATGGTGGCTTCGCTGCTCGCAGGCGTGCTCGTTGGCCGTGCTGCGTCTTCACGGCGAGCGGCGACGGTGTGACGCGACGTACCGTCAGGGACATTCGCCCCACAGGCCGAGGAGTGCACCGACGTCTGCAGCACCGATCTCCGCGTCGAGATTGAGATCCCGCGGATCGCCGAGGTCGACGCGACCCCAGCCGACCAGCAAATCCGCGAGATCCCGACCG